>JAZBPT010000238.1:0-16793 GCA_036351755.1 Wenzhouxiangella sp.
ATCGTTCCGCACAACCTGGTGTCGCGCTACGTCAACATGGCAAATGTCCTGACCTCGCAGGAATTTCCCGGCGTGACGATCGCCGCCAGTCCGGAAGTTCCGGTGGATATTCAGGAAGAGATACGCGCCGCGCTGCTGGCGCTGCACGAAGACGAGGAGCACTTCGCCGCCCTCAACGAACTCGACATCAGCCAGTTCATCGAGGCCCGTCCCGGCCAGTACGAGGGCCTGGAAGAATGGCTCGAGCTGGTCTACTCGACGCTCTAGTCGAGGCTGTGGTCGACGCCGAAGGGAGCCCGGCTCCTTAGCGCTTCGCCACCAGGTAGCAGATCCAGCCGGCATCGGCATCGCCGGTGTCGGCTGGCTCGTAGATACCGTTGCCCTCCCCCGTGTCCTCGTCGGTACCCTCCCAGTAAACCTCGACCGAGGAGTAGCCGGCCTCTTCGAGCAGCTCCCGGATCTCAGGCAGGGTCCAGAGACGCCAGTGATACTCGAAGGCCCGCCTGATCTCCGAGCCATCCGGAAACTCGAAGTGGATCTGGCAGGTCATCGCGTGCTGGATCGGGTCGAAGCTGGCCTGGTCCCAGACATAGGTGAAATCGTCGTACTCGGTCCGCTCCTCCAGTTCCCGGTGCGCGTCGTAGCCGCCGAAAGCGTCCAGGAACAGCACGCCGTCGTCGACCAGGGCTTCCCGCGCGCGCTCGAAGTAGGCACGCAGCGCGTCGCGGCTGGTGAACAGGTAGTAACTGAAATTCATGGCCAGCAGGGCGTCGACGCGCGGCGTCCGAGCGGTCATCACGTTGCCCTCGATGAGTTCGATGCGTGACCGTTCCTCGGGCGTGAGCGCCTCGAGATGGTGCGAGCGGCCCCAGGCCAGGACTTCGGGGTCGAGATCGACGCCGACCGCACGATGCCCCCGCCCGCTGCGAACCCAGTAGCAGGCGGTGTTGGCCGTGCCGCAGAAGTCCTCGCGGATGAACTCGAGCTCTCGCCCGGTCACGGACTCGAAAGTCTCGGCGACGAATTCGAGCTCGGTTTCCGGATCCTGCACGCTCTCTTCGTAGAGAGCGTGCCGGTCGGCGCGGCTGGCAAGGGTGCTTTGGCGATTTCGGGCGCGCGACATGCGTCAGACTCCGTGGGTGGTGAACGAGCGGAAGAAAATCCGGCTCAGGATTGCTTGCGGACCGCCGGCCAGGCCGCGCGGAGATAGATGAACATCGACCAGATCGTCAGTGCCGCGGCAATGATCAGCAGCCAGCGGCCGATCTCGAGCACCGGGATGAACCACAGCGACTCGCCGTAGAGCAGGAAACCGATGGCCACCATCTGCAGGATGGTCTTGATCTTGCCGACCCAGGCGACCTTGACGCGCCCGGCCTCGCCCAGCGCCGCCATCCACTCGCGTAGCGCCGAAATGGTGATCTCGCGGCCGATGATGACCGCCGCCGACAGGGCAATGCCGATTTCGGGATGGCGCTGCACGATCAGCAGCAGCGCGACCGTCACCATCAGCTTGTCGGCCACCGGGTCCAGGAAGGCCCCGAAGCTGCTCGTCATGCCCCAGCGCCGCGCGATCCAGCCGTCGAGCCAGTCGGTGACCGCGGCGATGATGAACAGCGCCACGGTGACCTGGTTGGACGCTTCGAACGGCAGGTAGAACACCAGCACGAGCACCGGAATGAGCACGATGCGCAGCAGGGTCAGCAGTGTCGGAATGGTCAACTGCAAGGAATCGCTCCGGGGCCGGTAAACGCATCATTATCACGCAACATCGGCGCGAGCGGAACCGTCAGGGCTTGTGCAGGTGTTCGACGACCGCCTCGGCGAGCTTGCGGCTGATGCCGCCGACGCGAACGAGTTCGTCCACGCCCGCCTTGCGAATACCCTGGAGCCCGCCGAAGGCCTTGAGCAGGGCCTGCCGCCGCTTGGGCCCCACGCCGGGCACCTGCTCCAAGGGCGAGGCCTGCGCCCGCTTCTGCCGACGCTTTCGATGGCTGCTGATGGCGAAGCGGTGCGCCTCGTCGCGAATCTGTTGCACCAGGTGCGAGGCGGGATGATGCGGACCCGGCACGGCCTCCCGGTCGCCCATGATGAAACGCTCGTGGCCGGCGCGTCGGGCCGGCCCCTTGGCAACGCCCAGCAGCGGGATGGCATCCAGGCCCAGCTCCTCGAACACCTTGCGCGCGCGACCGAGCTGGCCCTTGCCGCCGTCGATGACGACCAGGTCCGGCAGCTCCTCGGACTTCTCCAGCACCCGGGTGTAGCGCCGCCGGAGCACCTGCTCCATGGCGGCGTAGTCGTCGCCGGGCTCGATATCGCTGACGTTGAAGCGCCGGTAGAGTTTCTTCTCCGGCCCGCGCGGTCCGAAGACCACGCAGGAACCCACCGTTTCCGTGCCCGAAATGTGCGAGATGTCGAAGCACTCCAGGCGCTCCGGCGGGTTGGGCATTTCCAGCATTTCGGCCAGCGCGGCCAGCCCGCGACCGACCTGGTCGCGCTCCGCCAGGCGACGCCGGAGCGCGTCGCCGGCATTGGCCGCGGCAAGACGGACCCACTCGGCCCGCTGGCCCCGCAGCCGCCAGGAAAGCGCCACCCGCGAGCCGCGCCGGGAGCCAAGCGCCTCCTCCCACAGGCCGGCATCGGAAGGCTCCTGGGAGAGAAGGATCTCGGCCGGCGGGTTGCGATCGGCGTAGTACTGCCCAAGGAAAGCGCCGAGGATGTCGGCCGCCGTCATTTCTTCGTGCAGGTTGCCCGGGAAGTAGCTTCGACCGCCCACGTTGCGACCGTGGCGGAACTCCACCACGTGCACGCATGCCTTGGCGGCTTCGACATGCATGCCGATGACGTCCATCTCGCCGCTGGCGCCGGTCACGAACTGGCTGCCGCGCACCTGCTGGACCGCGCGGATGCGGTCGCGATAGGCCGCCGCCTTCTCGAACTCCAGCGACCTCGAGGCCTGCTCCATGCGCTCGCCCAGGTGCTCGATGACCTCGTCGCTTCGCCCTTCCAGGAACTGCACGGCCGCGCGCACATCGGCGGCATAGTCTTCCTCGCTGATATAGCCCACGCAGGGAGCGGTGCAGCGATTGATCTGGTACTGCAGGCAGGGGCGGCTGCGATTTTCGAACACGGTGTCGCGGCATTGCCGAATGCCGAACAGCCGGTAGATCTGGTTGAGCGCCTCGCGGACCGCCCCGGCGCTGGAAAACGGCCCGAAATATCGGTGCGGCGGTTTGCGGCTGCCGCGGTAGAAACCGATACGCGGATACGGGTGCGCGGTCTCGAGCCGAATCCAGGGGTAGCTCTTGTCGTCGCGAAGATTGATATTGAAGCGCGGCCGATGCGCCTTGATCCATTCATTCTCGAGCAACAGCGCCTCGGCCTCGGTGCGGGTCAGGCTGACTTCCATCTGCTCGACCTTGCGCACGAGCAGGTTGAGCCTGGGACCGAGGTCGCGCCGGCTGAAATAGCTGGCCACGCGTCGACGCAGGTTGCGCGCCTTGCCCACGTAGAGCACCTTGCCCGCCGCGTCGCGCATCAGGTAGACGCCCGGTCCGGTGCCCAGGCTGCGGGCGAAGGCGCGGCCGTCGAACTCGCTCATCGCCGGGACGCGGAAAGTTCTCCGACCAGCTGATCGGCGGCGGCTTCGAGCATGTCGATGACCCGCTGGAAGCCATCGATGCCGCCGTAGTACGGATCGGGTACCTCGTCGACGCCATAATCGGGCGCCAGGCTCATCACCAGTTCGAGGCGGCAGGCGCTTTCGGCGGGCCGCATCGCCTCGAGGTCGCGAAGATTCGAGCGGTCCATCACAAAGACGGCGTCGAAGCGCTCGAAGTCCTCGGGTACGACCACCCTCGCCCGTTCGCCACTGATGTCCAGGCCCCACTGACGTGCGATCCGCTGTGCACGCGGATCGGGCGGCGAGCCGGCGTGGTATCCGGTGGTGCCCGCCGAATCGGTCTCGACCGCCAGTCCGGCCCGGCTCAAGCGGGCGTCGAAGACGGCCTTCGCGGTCGGGCTGCGGCAGATGTTCCCGAGGCAGACAAAAAGAATATTTTTCATGACTTTGAATTCACTTGTTCATTCATTGAATAAAGTCGGAACAGGTTCATTCACGGCCGAATCGGGCGCAGGCTGCCGCCAGGTCCTCCGGCGTGTCGATCCCGGACGGGACGGGCGCTTCGGCGCGGTCGCAGGCGATGACCCACCCGGCCGAGAGCGCCCTGAGCTGCTCGAGCGACTCGAGTCGTTCCAGGTCGGAGGCGCCCAGTGACTGCCAGTCCCGCAGCGCGCCCGCCCGGTAGGCGTAGAGCCCGAGATGCGCCCGGGCGACGTTCTCCGGCCACCCGCCGTCGCGGGGATGAGGAATGGCGCTGCGCGAGAAGTACAGGGCCCGGCCATGCTCGTCGGCAACCAGTTTGACCACGTTGGGGTTGCGCCATTCGACCTCGTTCTCGAAGGGTCGCCAAAGCGTTGCCATTCGGGCCCCGGGATCACGGGCCAGCAACCCGACCACCTGGCGAAGGCAGATCGACGGCATTTCCGGCTCGTCGCCCTGCAGGTTGACGACGATCTCGTCATCGCCGAACCGCAGCTTCGCAGCGGCCTCCGCCAGCCGGTCGGTGCCGGAGCGGTGGTCACCGCGGGTCATCACGACGGCACCGCCGTCGGCGCGCACGATATCGGCCACCTCTTCGCTGTCGGTCGCGACTTGGACGCTGGCCGCACCCGCGGCGCGGGCGCGGTCGCACACGCGCAGGATCAGCGCGCGGCCGGCCAGGTCGGCCAGCGGCTTGCCGGGCAATCTAGTGGATGCCAGCCGGGCCGGAATCAGAACGTGGAACTCACTCATGCTTCGGAAATTCTCGCACATGCGCCAGCACGGCGGCACAGACGGGATCGGGCAAGCGGGCTTCGATGGGCAAGACCCAGGTTCGCGGCAGCCCCACCAGCCGCTCCAGCTTGACGGCGTCCTTTTCGGTGACGAGCAGCGGTCCTTCCATGGCCGTGAGGTCGTCCACGCCGAAGGCATGGTGATCCGGAAACGGCCGCGCCCGGAAACGGTAGCCGAGGGCCTCCAGCAGCGCAAAGAAGCTGTCCGGGTTGCCGATGGCGCAGACGGCGTCGAATTCGGCCTGTGCGGGAAAGGCGTCGGCCGAACGATCGGCCCCGAGGAGATATGGACGGCCCGGCTCGACGGCGAAAGGCTGTCCCGCGGCCGGCGGCTCCACCGCTTCCCCTCCCGCCTGCTTGACCAGGACCTCGTCGACGGAATCGAGCCGGTGGACCGGCTGCCTGAGCGGCCCGGCCGGCAGGAGGCAGCCATTGCCCAGGCCGCGCAGGCCGTCAATCACGCAAATCTCGTAGCTTCGCGGCAGTCGCGGGTGCTGCAGGCCGTCGTCGGACAGGACGACATCCGCACCGCCGCTGCGTGCGGCGTCCAGGGCCGCGCGCCGGTCCCGGCAGACCCACACGGCGCAACCCGCCCGGCGGGCGAGCAACACCGGCTCGTCCCCGACGGCAGCGGGATCGCTCGAGGGCGTGACGGCCCTGGGCTCGTCAGCGCCCTGGCCGCCGTAGCCCCGACTGATCACCGCCGGGGCGTGGCCGGCCTGCGCGAGCAGCCTCGCCAGGGCGGCGACGACCGGCGTCTTGCCGCTTCCGCCGACGGTGATGTTGCCGACCACGATCACCGGGCACGGCGGTCGCTCGCTCGAAGGCCGCCAACGCGGTGTGGCGACGACCCGGTAGATGGGGACAAGCGCCCGCAGCCACAGCGGCGGCCGGCGCTGCGAGTACCACAGCGCGGTCAGATACCGCTCCAGCCATTCCTTCACGGCCGGTCAGGCGCCGGCGAGCTGTAGCCGGTGCAGATAGCGATACAGACCGTCGTCGCGCTCGAGCAGCTCGGCGTGCGAGCCGGACTCGACCGCCCGGCCACGGTCAAGCACGACCACCTGGTCGGCCATCTGCACCGTGGCCAGGCGATGCGCGATCACCAGCGTCGTGCGGTTTTCCATGAGCACCTCAAGAGCTTCCTGCACGGCCTGCTCGGACTCGGCATCGAGCGCCGAGGTAGCCTCGTCGAGGATCAGGATGGGGGCATCCTTGAGCACGGCCCGCGCGATGGCGATGCGCTGGCGCTGGCCGCCCGAAAGCAGGGAGCCGTCCTCGCCGATCGGCGTATCCAGCCCCAGCGGCAGGCGCTCGATGAACTCCATGGCGTGCGCGGCGCGCGCGGCCTCCTCGACCTGCTCCCGGGTGGCGTCGGCCAACCCGCCGTAGGCGATGTTTCGGCCGATCGTGTCGTTGAACAGCACCACGTCCTGGCTGACCAGGGCGATGTGATCGCGCAGCGCCGACAGCTTGTAGTCGCGGATGTCCACATCGTCGATCACGATCCGACCCGCCGCCGGCTGGTAGAAGCGCGGCAACAGCTTGACGATCGTGCTCTTGCCCGAGCCCGAGCGCCCAACCAGGGCGGTGACCTTGCCGGCCGGAATGCGCAGGTCGAGATCGATCAGGGCCGAATCGCTGGCGTCCGGATACGAGAAGGACACATTCTCGAAGCGGATCTCGCCGCGCACGGATTCGGGCTCGTAGGTGCCGGTATCGGTTTCTCCCGGCGTGTCGACGACGCGGAAGATGCTCTCGGCCGCCGCGACCCCGCGCTCGATGGTGACGTGCATCTTGGTCAGGCGCTTGAGCGGCGGGATCGTCGCGGCCAGCGCCGCCAGCACCGACATGAAGATACCGGCGGTAACCGTGTCGCCCATCAGCTCGCTGGCCGCCACCACCAGCAGCATCACCAGCGCCACGCCGGCGGCCATCTGCACGAGCGACGACGAAAGCAGCTGCGTGCCCACCAGGCGAAGATGCAGCTTGCGGTTGCTTTCGTTGATGCCGTGAAACTTGTCTTGCTCCTGCCGCTGGCCGCCGAACACCTTGACCACGTGATGTCCGTTGACCGCTTCCTCGGTGATGTGCGTGACGTCGCCCATCGAGTCCTGGATGTTGGTGGAAATGCTGCGAAAGTGGCGACTGATGAAGTACGCGATGACGCCGATGATGGGCAACAGCAGCAACAGGGAAAGCGTCAGCCGCCAGGACTGGATCAGCATCACGCCGAACAGCGCGACCACGGTCATGACGTCTCGCGAGACCCCGATCAGGGCCTTGGTCGCCGCCTCGGCCACCTGCTCGGTGTTGTAGGTCACCCGCGAGATCATCTGGCCCGATGACTCCCGGTCGAAGTACGCGGCGGGCAGCTCCAGGTATCGATCGAACAGCGCATTGCGCAGGTCGGCGATCAGCTTGCGTCCGACCCACTGCATGCCGAACTCACCGCCGAAGTTGCCCACCACGCGCAGGATCAGCGACAGGAACACCAGCGCCGGCAACACGTAGTTGAATTCGGGGTTGGGATTGGCGATCGTGTCGTCGATGAGCGGACGCAGGAGGTAGAAGAAGAGCCCCTGCCCCGCCGCGTCGAGTGCGACCGCCAGCAGCGCCAGCCCGAAGATCAGGCGGTGCTTGAGCACCATGCCCAGCAGGCGGCGGTAGACCTGGCCGCCGGTCATGCTCGTCGGCGCGCTCATTCCGAATCCCCCTCGACCGCTGCGATGCTGACCCTTCGGATACCCTCGGCCGCCGCCGAATCGAGCACGCGCACGACCAGCCGGTGCGGCGCCTCCCCGTCGGCACGCACCACGAGCACGGCCTCCGGGTTGTCACGAAAGCGCTGGGCGATCGCCGCCTGCACCGTTGCCTGGCGCGCGTCCACCAGTTCCTGGTCGCCGACGAACAGTCGCCCGTCGTCGGTGACGATGAACTCCACGATTTCCGGGACGGTCTCGGCCTCGGCCGTGCTCGCCTCGGGCAGGTCCAGGCGCAACAGGGCCTGGCGCTCGAAGGTGGTCGAGACCATGAAGAAGATCAGGAGCAGGAACACCACGTCGATCAGCGACGTGAGGTTGATCTCCGGTTCCTCGTGTTCTTCCTGCTGTAGTTTCATGCTTGGCTTCAGCCGGCGGCCTGCGGGCGCTTGCGTTCGATGGTGTGCAGCAACTCGAGCGCCTGCTGCTCCATCTCCACCACGTAGGAACGAACCAGGCCGCGGAAATAGCGGTAGAAGAAATAGCTGGGAATGGCGACGGTCAGACCCGCGGCGGTCGTGATCAGCGCCTGGGAGATGCCCCCGGCGAGCTCGTTCGGGTCGCCGACGCCGTGAATCATGATGGCCGAGAACACCTGGATCATGCCGATCACGGTGCCGAGCAGCCCGAGCAGGGGCGTAATGCCGGCAATCGTGCCCAGGGTATTGAGAAAGCGCTCCAGCTCATGCACGACGTGCCGCCCGGTATCCTCGACTGCATCCTTGATGACCTCGCGCTCGCGCCGGCGGTTGACCAGCGCTGCCGCCAGCACGCGGCCCAGGGCCGAGGAGCGTCGCAACTGCTCGATGTGCTGCCGATCGAGTTCCCGCTGCGCCGCCCACTGACGCACGCGCTCGAGGATTCCCGAGGGCAGAACGCGCTTGCGGCGCAGGTTCACGAAGCGTTCGATGATGATGGCGGCGGCGATGATGGAACAGGCCAGAATGGGCACCATCAACCATCCACCCGCGACGACGATTTCGAGCATGTTGGGAGTCTGCCCCGAGCGTTGCTTGTCCAGCGCGCATGATAACGGGTTTACCCCGCATTCGTCGCCTCCGCTCACCGGGAGAGCGCGCGCTCGCGCCGGCGATCAGGGACAGCCAGCCCGCGGCTTCCAGAAGCGGGGCGCAAGCGTTGCCATGGAGCGAATGCGCGGGGGGCTGCCCGGGATGAAGCGGATCCGGATCGCGCCGCAGCGACCGGTCGTCACCAGGCTCACACCGCCCGCTTCCAGCCTTTGGCGGGTTTCGGCATGAACCCGCCCGAAGCGGTCATGACGGGCCACCGAGGCGATCGCCGTGCCCGGCGAGACCGCTTCGACGAAGGCGCGGCTGCCGCCCTCCCGATGACCGCCGGAAGGCAACTGGAGTACGTCGGCAGCCGGGCCGCCCCACTCGTCGACCAGGCGCGCTTCCACGTCGGCATCGATCCCTCCGGTGAGGAGCAGGCCGCCGCCCGGGCCGGAGACCTGCAGAACGCAGGACGAGTTGCCGCCCAGGTCCGGCAGGGCCGCGCTGGGATGAAGGAAGCGGAAACGCCAGCGGCCCGAGCGCCAAGAGCGTCCCGCCGCGCAAGGCGCACCGAGCTGTCCCGTGGCAGCCTGAACCGCAACGCCCTCGCCGGCCACTGAAGCCAGGCCACCGGAATGGCCGCGATGTTCGTGCGAGACGACCACGCGATCGACACCGTCGAGCCGGACCGTGCGCAGCACCCCGGGAAGAATCCCCGAAATGGCGTCCGACCCTTCGCCGTCGCCCGGTCCCGTGTCGTAGAGCAGCGCCTCGTCGGCGGTTCGAACAAGCACGGCCAGGCCGTTGCCCACATCCAGGAACCAGGCCTCCAGTTCGTCTTCGCCGAGCCCTTCGGCGGCCGGCCAGAGAAGGGGCAACAGCAGCACGACGCCCAGGCCGCGTGCCGGCCAGCCGGGCGGCGCGATCAGCCACGCCGCCCCAACCGCCGCAAGCGGGATCGCCCAGGCGGCCGACGCGGTCATTGCGATGTGGGTTCCGCCCAGGTTCTGCAGCCCCTCGAGTAGAACCAGCAGGAAACGCAGGCCGATGTCGGCGGGCACGGCGAGCGGCGAAGCCGGCCAGCCGAGCAGCATGGTCGCGAGATCGACCAGCAGCGACGGCAACACGACCAGGCCGACCAGCGGAATCGCGACCAGATTGGCGAGGAAGGCGCCGGGAACGAGTTGCCCGAAGAGGCCGACATTCAGGGGCAGCAATCCGATCAGCAGGACCGTCTGGGCGCGCAGCAGGCCCGACACCCACTGGCCGGGCCCGGAGGGGCGCCACGCGAAAGCGAAGATCAGGACGGCGACGGCCGCAAACGACAACCAGAAGCCCAGCGACAACGGCGACAGTGGATCGAACACGAGCACGGCGAGCAAGGCCAGCAGCAGGGCCCGACCCGGCGGAACGGCCCGCCTGAACAACAGCGCCGCGGCAACCACGCCGAGCATGATCAGGGCGCGCTGCGTAGGCAGGGTAAAGCCCGCCAGGCCCGCGTACCCCAGCGCGGCCAGCAGGCCGAAAATCACGCCGACTCGCCGGCGGTCGAGGCGGCTGGCGACGAGCGACAGCGGCGCGGCCAGCCAGCCGGCCAACAACCCGGCGAGGCCGGCCACCATCCCGATATGCAGCCCGGAGATGGCCAGAAGGTGGGCCGTTCCGGTTTCACGAAGGCGGCCGGAAAGCTCCGGCGGCATGGCCGAACGGTCGGCCACGCCGAGGGCGCGCTTGAGGGCGCCGACGTCGCGGTCGACGGTTTCCGACTGAATGATGTCGGACAGGCGCTGGCGCTGTCGGTCCAGCCATTGATCGCCGGGGTCGTCGGCGAGAAGTTCCGGCCGCCCGCGCACGCTGCCCGAGGCACCGATTCGGCGCGCCAGCAGGTAGCGTTCGTAATCGAAGCCGTCGGGATTATCGCGTCCGGCGGGCGGCTTCAGTCGCAGCGCCATGCGCCAGCGGCTGCCCGGTTCGATTCTCCGGAAGGGGCGATACCAGCTGACCCGGATCCGATCGGGCAGCGCGACGTCGGTCGGGGTCTCGTCGACGGCGAGGACGAAACGCACGGTCTGCTCGTGGCGCTGGGGCAAGCCGACGACGGTGCCGGTCACGGTTCGCGTTTCATTCGCCAGCCGGGCGGGCCACTGGCTGTCGATCTGCCACTGCGCCGCGGTCAGGAACCACAGCGCTCCGAGCAGAAAAACGGCGGCCAGACGGGTGCGGCGGAACGCGCAGCCCGTTCCGGCCAGTGCGGCCAGCGCCAGCAGCGCCGGCATGCCGGGCAGCGAGGGCAGCCAGGACGCAAGCAGGCAGCCTCCGACGAAGGCCAGTAATGCGCGCCCGCCCCCGCCGAGCATCGCTCAGTCGATGGGCACGAGCTGACCGCCGGTCATTTCCAGGCGCCGATCCATGCGGCGGGCCAGCTGCGGGTCGTGGGTCACCAGCACGACGCTGGTCCGGAATTCGCGATTGAGCTCGAGCATCAGTCCGTAGACCTGCTCGGCATTGCGCTCGTCCAGGTTGCCGGTGGGTTCGTCACCGAGCACGCAGTCCGGCCGGTTGATCAAGGCCCGGGCCACCGCCGCGCGCTGTCGCTCGCCCCCGGAGAGTTCGCCGGGCTTGTGCGTAAGCCGGTCGCCCAGTCCGACGCGCTCGAGCAGCGCGGTCGCCTCACGGCTCGCGTCGCCCGCGCCGCGGCCCGCGATCAGCAGCGGCATGGCCACGTTCTCCAGCGCGGTGAACTCCGGCAGGAGGTGGTGGAACTGGTAGACGAAGCCGAGATGGCGATTGCGGATGGCCGCCCGCCGCGTTTCATCGGCCCGGGCCATGTTCTCGCCGGCCACCGCCACCGTTCCCGAGGTCGGCTTGTCCAGGCCGCCGAGCAGGTGGAGCAGCGTGCTCTTGCCCACCCCCGAAGCACCGAGGATGGCGACCTGTTCGCCGGCACGGATGTCGAGATCGACGCCCTTGAGCACGTTCAGCTCCGTGCGCCCCTGGACGAAGGTCCGCGTCAGTCCCCGGGCGCTGATGACGATGTCATTCATGGCGAAGCGCCTCCACCGGTTCGGTTCGCGCCGCCCGCCAGGCCGGGTAGATGGTCGACAGCAGCGACAGCGACAGCGCCACCCCACCGAACTTGACCACGTCGCCCCAGCGCAGCTCCGAGGGCAGGTCGCTGATGTAGTAGACCTCGGCGGACAGAAAGTCGGTACTGAGGAACTGCTCCAGCCAGGCCACGATCTGCTCGACGTTGAGTGCCAGGGCCACGCCGCCGACAATGCCCAGCAGCGTGCCGATGATCCCGATCAACGATCCCTGAACGACAAATATTCCCATGATCTTCCTCGGCCCCAGGCCCATCGTCTTGAGAATGGCGATGTCGGCCTGCTTGTCGGTGACCACCATCACCAGGGTCGAAATGATGTTGAAGGCCGCCACCGCGATGATCAACGACAGGATGATGAACATCACGGTCTTTTCGGTGCGCACGGCCCGGAAGAAATTGGCGTGCTGCTGGGTCCAGTCCCGCACGCGGTGGACGCCGCCGAGCTGGTCGCTCAGTTCCCAGGCAATGGCCCGGGATCGCATCATGTCGTCGAACTTCAATCGGACACCGCTGACCTGATCATCGAGTCGGAACAGCCGCTGGGCATCGCGGTAATGAACGATGGCCAGTGCCGTGTCGTATTGCTGCACGCCGGCCTCGAAAATGCCGGCGACCTCGAAGCGCCGCACCTGGGGTACGACGCCGGCCGGCGTGGCGCGAATTTCGGGTGCGAAGATCGTGACCGGGTCGCCTTCACGAACGCCCAGGCGGGCGGCCAGGCCCGCGCCGAGCATGACCCGCCACTCGCCGGGCTCCAGGGCCTGGAAACCGTCGTGCCGCATCAACTCGTCGATCTCGGAGACCTGGGGCTCGAGCTCGGGATCGATGCCGCGAACCTGCGCACCCGCCGTGCCACGCCCCTTGATCAGGGTTTCCTGCTCCACGTAGGGCGCCGCGCCCACCACGTCGGGATGACGCCGCACTTCCTCGAGCAGGGACTCCCAGTCCGGAAGCCGGCGTTCGTAGCCCTCGATGGTGGCGTGCGAGATCATGCCGAGGATGCGCTCGCGCAGTTCCTGCTCGAAACCGTTCATCACGCTCAACACGGTGATCAGCACCGTCACGCCCAACGCGATGCCGCCCATGGATATGAGCGAAATGAATGAAATGAAGTGATTGCGGCGCTTGGCGCGCAGGTAGCGCAGGCCGACAAAGATGCTCAGGGGTTGGTACATTCGCTAGCGGATTCCTGTATCAAGCCGACGAGACGCCCGACCGGAGCCGATCGAGCACGGCGGCCAGTTCGTCGGGCAGCGGTGCCGAGAAGACCTGTTCCGACGGCCAGGGCAGCTTCAGGTAGTGCGCATGGAGAAAGAGCCGGTTAAGGCCCGCCGGGGCCGGATCGTGATTGTACCGCTCGTCTCCGGCCAGCGGATGATCGATGCTGGCGGCGTGCGCCCGGATCTGGTGCGTGCGGCCGGTCTCGATGCGCACCTCGACGTAGCTGTAGCCGCCGACGCGCTCGAGCACGCGAAAGTGGCTGACCGCCGACTGACCCTCCGGTGAGGCGATCACGCGATGTTGCCCGCTCGCGTCTCGCACCTTCTTGAGGGGCGCATCGACGGTCACCCTGTCCTCGGCCAGTTCGCCCTGGAGAAGTGCCAGGTAGCGTTTCTCGACGGCCTGGCCCGAGAAGGCCTTCTGCAGTTCCCTCGCCGCCCGGTGACTGCGCGCCACGACCAGAACGCCGCTTGTGGCCCGATCGAGACGGTGCACCGGCCGGTATCCCTCACCCATTCGCGACAGCACGTCCATCAGGCCCCAGTTGAGGCCGCTGCCGCCCTGCACCGCCACGCCGGCCGGCTTGTCCAGCACCAGGAAGTCCTCGCTCTGCTCGATGATGCAGTCGCGGATGCGTTCGACCATGCCCTCGGGTACTCGACGATCCTCGGGCGCCTGGCTCGCCACGGGCGGAATTCGAACTTCGTCCCCGGCCTGCAGCTTCTTCATCGGCTTGGCCCGGCGCCCGTTCACGCGCACCTGCCCGGTGCGCACCAGGCGGTAGACCAGTCCGCGGGGAACCGAACCGAGCTGAGCCATCAGGAAATTGTCCAACCGCTGGCCCGAGCGATCGCCGCTGACGGTGACGTGTCGGACGCCTCCGCCCTGTTTGCTCTGATTCATCGGGATTCCTCGGAAATGTCCTGCGCCGGCCTTCCCGCCGGGAGGATCCGGCGATCGACCACGGCTATCGTCGCAATACGATCAATGATAAAATAACAAGGTCAGGCGCATGCGTGGTCGAGCCGCAGCCAGCAGGCTGTCGCCAAGGCTTGGACCCGCGTGAACCCGATCGCGGATGCTGACACATCTGCCGATACCGATACAAGCGGCGTTGGCAGGGTCTCGACGGCCCGATGGGCATCCGCCACCAGAACCATTTGCTCGACTCCCGGGCCGGCCAGTGCCTGGAACGGGAGCGGTCCCCCGCGGGACCCGAACGATTCGATTTTGCACGGCGACCCGATTTCCCAGGATTCGGGTTCCGGCAGATGAACAACGTGCGCCGCCAGTGTCGGTAGGGCAAGAAGACACCGGGCGGCCTGACATTGAAGATTATGCGCTCCCGGATCGTCCGATGCACCGGATCCGGGTCGAGTGCCAGGATTTGCCGGCCAGCGCCTTGCGCGGCCGCAAGCCAAACCAGACCACGTTGCGCCCGGCGCGCGACGTCTCGACGAAGTGTCCGGGCCGGGTGGCCCGACGACAATCGATACAGGCTGGTTTGCCCGCCCCGACTCCGAATTGCGGAGGGGGCGGATTCCGGCACTCGTCTCGCGACCCGCCTGTCTCGGGGCGGTCGGGAGCGCCGGAGGAACAATAATGAAACGCATGCTGATCAACGCGACTCAGCCCGAAGAGTTGCGCGTCGCCATTGCCGACGGCCAGACCCTGCTCGACCTCGACATCGAGGTTCCCGCCCAGGAGCAGAAGAAATCCAATATCTACAAGGGGCGCATTACGCGCGTCGAACCCAGCCTCGACGCCTGCTTCGTCGAGTTCGGCTCCGAACGTCACGGTTTCCTCTCCATGAAGGAAATCAGCCGCGAGTACTTCAGCCCGGCGGCAATCAAGGCGCTCGAGTCCGGTGAACGAGTCGAGATCAAGGACGCCGTCCAGGGCGGCCAGGAAGTCATCGTCCAGGTCGACAAGGAAGAGCGCGGCACCAAGGGCGCGGCGCTGACGACATTCGTTTCCCTGGCCGGGCGCTACCTGGTGCTGATGCCCAACAACCCGCGCGCCGGCGGCGTGTCGCGCCAGATCACCCGTGACGAGCGCAAGGAACTGCTCGACACACTCAAGGAAATCGAGATTCCCAGCGGCATGGGCTGCATCGTGCGCACCGCCGGCGTTGGCCGAGAACGCGAGGAGCTGCAATGGGACCTCGACTACCTGCTGCAACTGTGGAGCGCCATCAAGGAAGCGGCCGACAGCAAGAAAGCGCCCTTCCTGATCTACCAGGAAAGCAATCTGATCATTCGCGCCCTGCGCGACTACCTGCGCGACGACATCGGTGAAATTCTCATCGACGACGAGAAGGTCTTCGAGGACGCGCGCGAGTTCATGCAGCAGGTTATGCCGCACAACCTGCGCAAGCTCAAGGTCTACCGCGACGATACGCCGCTGTTCTCGCGCTACCAGATCGAAAGCCAGATCGAGTCGGCCTTCGCCCGCGAGGTGCGCTTGCCTTCGGGCGGCGCCGTCGTAATCGACCATACCGAAGCCCTGCTCTCGATCGACATCAACTCTGCTCGCGCCACGAAGGGCGCGGATATCGAGGAAACCGCACTGCAGACCAACCTGGAGGCCGCCGACGAAATCGCCCGCCAGCTGCGCATCCGCGACTTGGGCGGCCTGGTGGTCATAGACTTCATCGACATGATGAGCAAGGACGCCCAGCGCCAGGTGGAGAACCGCCTGCGCGAGGCGATGCGCATGGACAAGGCTCGCGTGCAGATCGGGCGGATCTCGCGCTTCGGACTGCTCGAGATGTCCCGCCAGCGCCTGCGCCCCTCCCTGGGCGAATCCAGCTACATCACCTGCCCGCGCTGCGACGGCTACGGGGCCATTCGCTCGATTGAATCGCTGGCGCTGTCGATCCTGCGCCTGGCCGAGGAAGAGTCCATGAAGGAACACACCTCGCGCGTGATCGTCCAGGCGCCGATCGAGGTGGCCAACTTCCTGCTCAACGAGAAACGCCAGGCCGCCGAAGAAATCGAAGGGCGCACCAAGGTCGGCATCACGGTCGTGGCCAACCGCTGGCTCGAAACGCCGCGCTTCGAGATCCAGCGGCTGCGCACCAGCGAAACTGTTGATGAACCCAGCTACGCGCTGGCCACCGGCGAGGAGCTGGAATCGCTGCCGGCCCAGGCCGAAGTGCAGCCCGGACCGGCGCCCGAGCCGGCGGCGGTCAGCGGTATCCAGAGAACCGCGCCCGCCCCGACACGCAAACGCGGAGGCTTCGCCGCCTGGCTCAAGTCGCTGTGGAGCAGCATCTTCGGCGACAACGAGGACGAGCGCAGCGAGCGCAGCCGCAATCGTCCGCGCCCGCACAAGCACGGCGGCAAGCGTCCCGACAAGGCCGTAGGCAGTTCGCACCGTCACCAGGGCAAGCCCGGCAGCAAGAAGAAGAAAACGCAATCCCGCGGCAAGAAGAAGAAAACCGGTGGCAAGCCCGCCGACCAGCAACCGGGCAACCAGAAGCCTTCCCAGGACGGCCAGGGTCCCGACGGCGGAAGCAAGAAAAAGAAGAAGCGTCGGCGTCGCGGCGGCAAGAAGCGCCGCGGTCGTTCGGGCAACCAGGGCCAGGAGCAGGGCAACCAACAGGGTCAGGGCCAATCCCAGAACGACCAGAAAGACCAGGAGAAGGGACAAGGCCGGCCGGCTGACAACAAGCAGGCGCAGAAATCCCAACAGCATTCCGGACCGAAGCCGGATCAGAAGCCGGATCAGAAGCCGGATCAGAAGCCGGATCAGAAGCCGGATCAGAAGCCGGATCAGAAGCCGGATCAGAAG
>JAZBPT010000239.1:0-15072 GCA_036351755.1 Wenzhouxiangella sp.
CGCCGGCGCCGCATGCGCGACAGCAGGGCCTGTTCGCGGGACTTGAGGAAATCGCTGCGGTTGAGGTCCTCGGGCTTCATGCCGCGACGCTGGGCCTCGGCCTCCCGGTACTTGACGAAATCCTGGTAGGCCTCGATCTCCGGCTTGAGCTCGCGGGTCATCAACTCGATCATGATCGCGTCATCGAGGAAGCCCAGCCCGGGGATGTTGTCGGGAATCAGGTCGTGCGGGTCGTTGAAGTAGGCCAGGGCGGCGAGTACGCGCTGGCGGCCGACTTCCTGCATGCCCCAGCCTTCGTCTTCGAGCATGTCGATGAGCAGCCGCAGCATGTCGAGGCGGCCGCGAACGAATTCGCTGCTCTTGCCCCGCCCCGAGGCTTCCTCGATCAGCTTGCGCGCGCCGGCGATGATCTGCTTGGGTTGTTGGTCGCGCGTGGTGTCCATGGCCTTCTTGGCCATGTCGCGGAAGCGGGCGAGGTCCTTTTCGGAAAAGTCGAGAGTGATTCTGAGGCTCATGGGTCGTTTCCCTGCGATTCTTTACGAGAGCTGGCGGGTCAGGCGCATAGCCTAGAGCGCGGCCCGCAAGGCGTCAATGGCTCGCCAGGCGTCAGGCGCCCGCCACGAACAGCCAGATGCAGCACACCATCCCGCCCGTCCACATCAGTGATCGGGCGAGGTGAATGTCGGCGAGGTAGCAGATGCCGTAAGCGATCCGGAAGGCGATGAAGGCGATGGCCAGCGCGTCGATCGTGTTCTGGGCGGCTCCGGCGAAATGGGCGACGAGTACGGCGGCAGCGAAGAGCGGAAAAGCCTCATGCGAGTTCTGCTGGGCCCACCATGCCCGCTTGCGGTAGCCGGTCACCGACTCGTACCAGTCGCGCGGCCGGCGATTGTTGAACGACTTGTCACCCGCCTTGGCGATGCCCGCGAAAACGATCGGCATCAAGCCGGCGACCAGTACGCACCAGAAGGCGATCGTCATGGTCGGAGCTTCCCTCAAAAGTCCAAGTCTACACCAGCCCGGGCTCCGGAGTTCCGCTTGCCGAACGACCGCCCTCGCTTTACTCTGGCCAGTCGAGGGATCTTGACTGGAAAGCGGGGATTCGTCCTGGATGGAGTCGTTGATTAGCCACCGCGCTGGACAGCTCGCGTGCGCGCTGGACTGAGTCTTCTCGCAGCGCTGGCCGTTTTTGCCGGCGGGCAACTGATGCTGGCCCGTTTCATCCACGGTGAGCAGCAGCGTGATGCCGACCTGCAGCGCTTTCTGGCACTGCAGGCGCTGTCGACCTACCGCGCCCGGGTCGAGGGGCAGCTCGACGCCAACCTGATCAGCGTCCGGACCCTGCGCGCCGAGATCGCGCTCAATCCGGAGGTCGATCCGCGGCGTTTCGAACGGCTCGTCTCGGAACTGTTATCCGCCGATCTCCACACGCGTCACATCGCCGCCGCCCCCGACCTCGTCGTGCGCTACATCTTCCCGCGCGAGGGCAACGAGGCCGCACTGGGTTTCGACTATCGAACCAATCCGGAACAGTACCGCTCGATCCAGGCCGCCATCGAGGCCGGCGATATCGTGATCAACGGCCCCGTCGACCTGGTCCAGGGCGGGCGGGCCATGATCGGGCGCCTGCCCGTGTACGAGCGCAACGGCGGCGAGTTCTGGGGCGTGATCTCGGTGGTCATCGATCACGAAAGACTGTTCCGGGACGCCGGGCTGATGGACGCCCAACGCTGGCGGATCGGGTTGCGCGGAACGGACGGAAAGGGCATGGACGGGGACGTGATCCTCGGGGAAGGCGAGTTGTGGCGTCTCGAGCCGGTGACCGTGCCCGTCGAACTGCCGGTGGGCCGGTGGATCCTGGGCGCGGTTCCAGTGGCAGGTGGGTGGGAGCCCCCCATGAGTTCCTACCACTGGCAGTGGCTGGGCGGCTCGATTCTCAACATGGCCCTGGCGCTGTTGATCTTCGGCCTGCTGGTCAGCCGCAGGCGACTACAGGGGGCGCTGTCGACGATCAGCCACCAGGCGCGCTTCGACAGTCTCACCGAATTGCCGAATCGACAGTACTTCATGTACCAGCTCGGCGAGGCGATCCACTGGACGCGGCGCCGTGAAGGCCGCTTCGCGCTGCTGTTCATCGACCTGGATCATTTCAAGGAGATCAACGATTCACTCGGACACGAGGCCGGTGACGAGTTGCTGCAGGCCGTCGGTGAGCGAATCCGGGCCGCCTTGCGTGGCCAGGACCTCGTCGGTCGTTTCGGCGGCGACGAATTCGTCGTGCTCGTGCACGAACTGGCCGACCCGGTCGATGCGGAGATCGTCGCCGAGAAGCTGCTCCGCTCCCTGCATCCGGCGCTTTCCATTCAGGGGCACGACGTCACCATCGACGGCTCGATCGGAATCGCCGTCTATCCCGAGGACGGGCAGACGGCAAGCGACCTGCTCAAGCACGCCGACCTGGCGATGTATGCCGCCAAGGCCGCGGGCCGCGGCACGAGTCACTTCTTCAACGACTCGCTGCGGCAGCAGGCCGAATCGCACCTGCGCCTGCACAACGAAATCAAGCGCGGCCTGGCCGAGAACGAGTTCGCGGTGCACTACCAGCCCATCGTGGATGCCGGGAGCCGCCGCCTGGTGGCGGTCGAGGCGCTGCTCCGGTGGCGCCATCCGCGGCGGGGGCTGGTCGGGCCCGGCCACTTTATTCCGGTCGCCGAGCGCACCGGCGTCATCCGCGCCCTGGGCGATTTCGTCCTGCGACAGGGTTGCCGCGATCTCGTGGCCATGCAGCGCGCCGGCCTGGATATCCGGCTGGCGATCAATCGCTCCTCGCGCGAATTCAACGACCGGCGAACGGTCATGAACTGGCTGGAGATCATCGACGACAGCGGCGTGGCGCGCGACCGCCTCACCCTCGAGATCACCGAGTCGGTCCTGATGCCCGACAAGGGACGGCAGCATCGCCTGCTGCGCCGGCTCAATGCCGAGGGCGTGGGCCTGGCCATCGATGACTTCGGTCAGGGGTACTCCTCGGTGACCTATCTCAAGAAGTTTCCGGTCGGCCAGATCAAGATCGACCGGGTATTCGTGCAGGACATGAACGAAAGCCCGGAGCAGCGCGCCCTGGTCGAGGCGCTGGTCAAGATGGCGCAGGCGCTGCACCTCCAGGTCGTGGCCGAAGGCGTGGAAACCGCCGAACAGGCCGACCAGCTGACCGGGCTGGGCTGCCAGATGCTGCAGGGTTTTCACTTCGGCCGCCCCATGCCGCTTGCCGAGTTGATCGAGCGCTTCGGCCCGGCCAGGCCCTCACGGGAGTGAGACCACGCGGATTCTCCCGGGTCGGCCCTGCCAGGTCACGCGCGAGGCCATCGCCCTCGTCACCGTGATGCCGCCGTCGGCTTCCACCCGCAGCACCGCATCGACCCCTAGCCCGGCCGCGACGGCCGGCCATTCCTCGGTTGCGGCCACCGCCAGGGCCGTGGCGGCAGCATCGGCTTCGCCGCCGTCCCCGTGGATCACGGTCACCGAGCTGACGTGATCGGCCGGGTAGCCGTCCCGCGGGTCCAGGATATGGCCGTGCCGAATCCCCTCATGCTGGCGATATCGGCGGTAATTGCCCGAGGTGAAGACGAACTCGCCCGGATTCACGTCGACCGTGCCGAGATAGCGGCCGCCTTCACCGTCGGGATGCGCCACCGCCGCGCGCCAGGGTCGGCGGCCCCGTCGTCCGATGACGCCGAGGTCGCCTCCGGCGTTGACGATGGCATCCTGAATGCCGGCCTCGGCGAGGATTCGAAGCGCACGTTCGACGGCCACGCCCTTGATGTAGGCACCGAAGTCGAGCTGGACGGCCGGATTGCGGCTGCTGAGCGTTCCGTCCCGGATCTCCAGGTCGGACATCGACGGTGACAGCGCCACCAGGCGCTCGATCTCTTCGGGGGGCGGCGGCGGCCCCTGGGGCAGGCTGCTGGCGTGAAAGCCCCAGAGCGCCAGCAGTCGACCGATGGCCGGGTTGAATCGCCCCCCGCTGCGGTGTTCGAGCTCGGCGGCGTGCTCGATGACCCGCAGGGCCTGCGGCGAGAGGTCGATCGGGTCGCCGGCGGCAATCGCGCTATTGATGTCGCCGAGCATGCCGGGTTCCCAGGCGTGCCAGTCGCGGTGCATTCGCTGCAATTCGCGATCGACCCGCGCCACCGCGGCGGTCGCCGCCCCGGAATCCGGTGAACGGATCGTCAGCGTGGTCTCGGTGCCGAACACCGCCAGGCGGTGACGCTGGACCTGCGGCTGCTCGCCACAGGCGCCGAGCAGGCCGACGAGCAACAACAAGGCGGGGATGCGCACGGGTTAACCCGGGAGTTGTATCAGCGGAATCGGTTCGCCTGGCCGGGCACCCGATGGAGCCAGCCTTCGGCCCGCGTCGAGCGATCGCGGCTGCCGTCGAGTTGCAGTTGCACCTCCATGGTCCAGGGCAGCTGCTCGACGTCGCCGTTCTCGAGGGCCTCCAGCCGCTGCCACCCAGCCGGATCGGCGGGCAGGTCGAAGCGGATCACCTCGCGGCCGCGGGCCGAGATCGTCAGCGGCAGCCGACGCTCGCCCTCGGCGAGCGCTTTGCCGTCGAGGCGGAGTGCCAGCCGGGTTCCGGACAGGCTGAGCGGCGCGTCGTTGACGTTGCGCAGCGCCAGCTCGATGACGACCGAGTCGTCGCGCCGCTCGAGCCCGTAGAGGGAAGCCTGCGGCGGTTCGCCAACGACCTCGCGCAGGTTGCCGCTGCAGGCCGCCAGCCCGATCGCGGCCAGGATCAGTGCCGGCCATCGCGAAGTGAGTTTGTTCATGTCCGTTGTTCCGCCCTTTTTCGGATTGCTTCGGTCGGTGTCGTCCATTATCGCCCTGCAGGGATAGCAGGCTTGTCGTCAGGCCAGTCTTTCCGCCGGCATTCGCCGGACCCGGGGATCCAGGCGTTCCTGCAGCCCGTCGCTCAGCCTGTTGATCGACAGCACAAGGAAGAACAGCGCCAGCGAGGCGGCGACGAAGTTGGTGTAGTGCCCGGCGAGGATCTCCTGCGACGCCTCGGCGATCATGATGCCCCAGCTGATCGAGTCCTGCAGGCCGATGCCGAGAAAGCTGAGCACGACCTCGGCTTTCACCGCCGCCACGAAAGCCAGTGAAGCCTGGACGAGCAACAGCGGCGCCAGGTTGGGCAGGATGTGGCGCAACAGGATTCTCCGGTTCGTCGAACCGCTGGCCCGGGCGGCGGCAATGAATTCGCGTTCCCTGAGCCGCATCGACTCGGTGCGAACCAGGCGAGCGGTCAGCGTCCAGAAACTCAGGATCATCGCCAGCTGCATGGCGCCGGGCCAGCCTCGCATGGCGAAGGCGATGGCGGCGACGAACAGGTAGAAGGGGATCGCGTCGATCGTGCCGATCGCCCAGGTCAGCAGGGTGTCGATCCTTCGTCCGGCGTTGTAGCCCGCCAGGCCGCCGAGGATCGCGCCCAGCGCCACGCTCGCGACGGCGACCAGCAGGCCCACTTCAAAGGCGGTTGCCGTTCCGGCCAGGAGGCGTTCGAAGATGTCCTGGCCGAGACGGTTCGTGCCCAGCCAGTGCTCGGGCGACGGCGGCTCGCGCAGCGCGCCGCTGATTGTCGACCATTCGGTGCCCCAAAGGCCGCACCAGACGCCGGCTGCGGCGGCCAGGAAGATCGCCATCACGGCGACCGGCAGTCGTTCCAGGCCGGCCAGGCGCCGGCGCAGCGTGACCGGGGCCGTCATGAGCCGCGCACCTTCGGATCGAGCAAGCCGGTCAGCAGGTCGGTCGCCGACAGCGCGAGCACGAAGAGAACCGAGGCAAGGCTGACGACGGCCATCATCACCGGCTGGTCCCCCGAGATCATGGCGTTCCAGGTGACCATGCCGATGCCCGGGATGCCGAAGTGCTTCTCGATAATCAGGCTGCCCGAAATGACGATCAGCGGGACGGCGACCAGGATGCGCGTCACGATTGGCGGCGCGGCGGCTCGCAGCACGTAGCGAATCGCGATCCGGCCGTCCCCGAATCCATAGGCGCGGGCGGTTCTCACGGGCGGGTCGCGCAGCACGTTCCTGAATACCGAGCGGAAGAATCGCAGGTTGTAGCCCAGTCCGGCGACGATCAGGGCCAGGCTCGGGACAGCAACGTGCCGGAGGTAGGAGGCCAGATCGTCGACGCGCCAGCCACGGGCCGGAAACCAGTCGAGCCAGACCCCGAAGACGGCCTGGAGCGCGATGACGATAATCACCAGGGACAGGCTCATGCCGGCGGCGGATGCGACGTCGCAGAAGCGATCGACGAAGCCGCGCGGGCGCCAGGCGGCGACCATGGCCAGGCCCAGGGCCAGCACGATGCCGACCAGGAATCCCGGGGCCAGCAGCAGCAGGGAGACCGGGATGGTGCGGGCGAGCAGGTCGACTACGGGCTCGCCGCTGGACAGCGCGTGACCGAAATCCAGGCGCGCCAGGCGCAACAGGAAGTCAGCGTACCGAAGCACGAATCCGCGATCCTGGCCGAGCGCCTCGCGCACCTGCTCGATCTGTTCGGGCGTGGGGTTGCGGCCCAGCTGCTCCCAAGTGGGGTCGGGGCCGAAATGCACCGTCAGGGTGAAGCTGATCAGCGTCACGCCCAGCAATAGCGCCGCGGCCGTGACCAGCCGATCGCGGAGAAACTCGCCTCGGCCGCGGCCGGCGCTCATGGGCGGTCTTCGATCACGTCCACGAACCGCAGGAAGTACCCGCCGACCATCTCCCGGTCCGGGAACATCCGGACCTCAGGCTGCCACAGGTACAGGCGGGTGCGCGAGAGCGATCCGATGATGACGCAGTCGTCGATGACCATGCGGTTGAGCCGGCGGTAGAGCGTCGTTCGCTCCGGACCGGCCGGCAGGGTCGACGCGCGCTCGAACAGGCGGTCGAACTCCGGGTTGTCGTAGTTGACGCTGTTGGCGCCCGGCGCTGCGTTGGGCCCGTAGAACAGTTGCAGGCTGTATTGGCCGTCCGGATAGGAAAGCGTCCAGCCAAGCAGGAAGAAATCGAGTTCGCGCTGGCCGATCGCGCGGGAATACTCGCCGAAGCCGGCGAAGGGGCGCGGCTGAAAGCGCCCGGGCGGAAATCCGGCCGATTCCATCCAGGCCCGGAACTGTTCGAACATCTGCCGCTGCTGGATGCTCGCTTCCAGGCCGTAGGTCATGGCCGGCAGGGTGTCGGCGGTCCAGCCGGCCGACTGCAGCCGCTGCCGCGCCCGCTGCGGCCGATGACTCACCGACTCGTCGTCGAAGGTCGGATCGTAGGCCGCCAGCACGGGCGGAATGGCGCCGGGGAAGACCCGGCCCAGGCCGTGATAGAACGCCTCGTTGCGGGCCGACCAGTCGAAGGCGTCGCGCATGGCGCAGCGCAGGGCGCGGTTCTTGCGGTCGCGCACGGGGTCGTCGTTATGGCCGATCGCGGGGTTGGCCATGTTGAAGCCGTGATAGACGAAGCCCGCTTCGAGGCCCGAGAGCGTGCGGTAGCGCTCGCGGATGGCGGGCTTGAAGCGCAGCGGGCTGCGGCTCTCCAGCACGCGCTCGGCCAGTTCGGGCGGCACCATTACCACGTCCACACCGCCGTCGGAAGCGAAGCTGGTCCAGCGGGCGCTGGGTTCGGAGATGAAATGAATCTCGATGCGGTCCACCAGCGGGTAGGGTTTGCCGTCGATGGGTTCCAGGTCGTAGCCGGCGTGGCGTTGCGGGTCGAACCCCTCCGCGGCCAGGTCGACGGGCCCCCGCTCGAAGCCGGGATTGGCTTCGAGCACGGCCATCGCTTCGTCGAAGCGGCGCAGGACGAAGGGGCCCGAGCCGACGGGATGCACGCCGAACTCCCGCCCGTAGTGTTCGACGGCTTCGCGGGGGACAACCGCTGAAAGGGCCATCGCCAGCGTGTGGGTGAACTGAGGGTAGGGCTCGGTCAGTTCGATGCGAACGGTGCGCTCGTCGATCGCCTTCAGCCCCGCCACCGGTTGGTCGGCATGGTCGATGCTGGCGCCGTTCTCGAGACCCACAATGCGGTTTCGCCACAACCAGGCGCCGCGTGAGCGGGTCTCGCTCATGAAGTGCCGCTTGATCGAGTAGACGACGTCGGCGGCCGTGACCGCTCTTCCCAGCCCCCCGGGGAAGGCCGGGTCGTCAGCGAACTGCGCCCCTTCCCGCAGGCGGATCCGGTACACGCGACCGTCCTCCGATACCTCCGGAAAATCCTCGGCCAGGTTGGGAACCAGTTCGTAGGGACGCGACAGGTACTTGTAGCGATACAGCGTGTCGAACAGGTTCTTGACCAGCGTGGCGGCGTAGACAGTGCTTGCGTGCGCGGGATCGAGGCTGGCCGGCGCGCCGTCGATGGCGTGCCGGTAGACCTTCTGTGCCCTGTCCGCGTCCGTTTCGCCCCGACCACAGCCGATCACCGCGATCGAGACCAACGCCAGGACGGCCGGGCGGGCGATCGGAATCCATAAACCCTTGAAGAACATGAGAAAAGCGACCCTTTCTTGTTCGTGCCCGGCTCGGTGACCCGGCGCGAGAGGTTAACAGTAGCGGAAGCGCCGGACCGGCCACAAGCCGGTCGGGAGCATTTCTTTTCGATTGCGCTTGCAATTTATGGCAAATGCCGATATTGTCAATTACCAAAATTGGCAAACGCCAGAAACGAGGAAACTTCATGGACGCTCAAGTCGCACACACGGCGCCGCTACAGGCCACGACGGACTTCTGCACGTTCGCCGTCCATGAGATTCGTGCGCTTGAAGCCCAGGACGACCTGTTCGGCAGCGAGTACCCGTGGTTCGAGGCCCTGATTCGGCCGCGCGGCATGCACCGTCACTGGTCGCCGGGCGATTTCGTCGATCGCCTGTACCTCGAGCGTCCGGTGCTCAGCACCGATCTCGAGGTTTTTCGCCGCGTCGCCACTTGGCTGCTGGCACAGGACCGGCCGACGCGCGTGAGCATCAACACGCACCCGGAATCGCTGACCAGCCGGCTGTTCGTGGAGACGGCAATCGAGTTTCAGCGGCGGGCCTGCCAGGGCGGGCATTCCATCTGCCTGGAGCTGATCGAGTTCGGCCGCAGCCGGGAGAAGTCTTCGCTGGTGTCGAACGCGCAGCGCCTGCGACGAGCGGGGCTGCTCATTGCGCTGGACGATTTCGGCAGTCGGGTCAACTGTTTCGACCTGTGTGCCGCCGGCATCGTCGATCTGCTCAAGATCGACATCGGGGTCACCAGCGGCGTGCACGTGGACAGCAACCAGCGCGCCATCGTGGACAGCATCAAGACGCTTGGCCGGGGCCTCGGCGCCCGGGTCGTTGCGGAAGGGGTGGAAACATCGAGACAGGTGGACGCCCTGCGCGAACTTGAGGTGGACTACGCCCAGGGCTTCCATTTCCAGAAACCCCAACTCTTGGAGATCTGAAATGGGTCAGGCACTCGCCCACGAACAGCAAGGCCAGGACATCAGCTGGCTGGT
Source organism: Wenzhouxiangella sp. (assembly GCA_036351755.1). GTDB lineage: Bacteria > Pseudomonadota > Gammaproteobacteria > Xanthomonadales > Wenzhouxiangellaceae > Wenzhouxiangella. The sequence continues at coordinate 9,516 of JAZBPT010000239.1, forward strand.
CGAAGCCATGACGCGGATGATCCGGCCGATCGTTCGCTTCTCGATCGGTCGCGTGTCCTGCGCCGCCCTGGTCAACCTCGTCCGTGAGGTCTACGTCGAGGAAGCCAGGCACTACCTGCAGCAGGAAAACCCGGATCGAAAGGTCACCCGGTCGGCCCTGGCCCTGCTTTGCGGCATGGACGGCCGGGCCATCAAGGCCTTCGAGGAAAACCCGGATCGCAGCTACGTCCCCTCGGACGTCTGCTCAGAGGCGGCCATCCTCGAAATGTGGAACAAGGACGAGGATTTTGCGAACCCGGAAACGGGGGAGCCGAACGAGCTTCTCATTCACGGGCCCCACGGCACCTTCCAGCGACTCGTCACCCGGTCGGCCGGTCGGGCGGTGACGCCCCAGACGGCGCTCGAGCGGCTGCTCGAGAGCGGCAACGTGGAACTGCTGGATGACGGCATGAAAGTTCGACTCGTCGATCCCTTCTACAAGCCGGTCAAAGATTCGGAAAAGACGGCGATCGAGGCGGGAAGCCTCGCCATCAATCGACTGGGCAAGTCGGTCATCCACAACACCAGCCGCGTGCCCGAAAGCGACTCCCCCTGGCTGCAGCAGGACCGATGGTCCACGCGCATTCCAGTCAATCGGCTGGAGGAAGTCCGCAAGAGCATCCGGGCAGTGCTCGAGAAGCACATTCTCGAAGTCGAGAACTGCATGGAAGACGAGGAGAAGAAGCCCTCCGAGTCGCCCGAATGCTCTGTCGGCGTGGGTTGGTACTACTGGGAGACTTCTCCCGAGCAGGCTTCATCCTGAATCGCATTTCATCACTTTCGAGCACTCCAAAGGAGGCCACCATGGCACAAGTCATCGAGAAATCAGGCACCGGAATCGGCCGCAGCGGCACCGGCATTGAAAAAAGCGGTACCGGAATCGAAAAGAGCGGTACCGGTATCGAGAAAAGCGGCACCGGTATCGCCCGTCTGTCCGTGATGTTCGTGGCTCTCGCGACCATGATGCTCAGCGGCATCGCCTTCGCCTCCGACACCCGGCTGGCGGTATCGAGCAAGAACGGCCACGCCATCGTTTCGGTTCACGGCGATGAGGGTGTGATGATCGGTGTTTCGCCCGCCGCCATCGACGCGGCCGGCTACGCCAGGGTTCCCCTGTACTCCGTCCTCCAGTCCGGCGAAGACGCCTTCTCGATGGGCCTGCTGGTCCAGGGCTCGGGCAGCGGCTCGGCCGGGGAATCCGACCCGGGCAATGATTCCAGCACGCTCGTCCAGGGTTCCGGCAGCGGCAGCTCGAAGGAATCCGTCCAGCCCGGCGGACAGCTCATGGTCCAGGGCTCGGGCAGTGGCTCGGCCGGCGAGCGTTGCAGTGGCGGCTCGTCGATGCAGGTCCAGGGTTCGGGCAGCGGCTCGGCCGGTGAAGGCTGCAGCGGCGCGCCGACCCTGATGGTGCAGGGCTCGGGCAGCGGCTCCGCAGGCGAGAACTGCAGCGGTGCACCGACGCTGATGGTTCAGGGCTCGGGCAGCGGTTCGGCCGGTGAGGCTGCCGGCTGCGGCGTGCGGCCCTGGGGCTATGCCGAAGTGGTCGTCGATCGCGATGGCACGCACGTCATCGTCAACCGCCTGGAGCAGTCAGGCGCGGTCGAGTACCTGATGGCCTTCCTGCCGTCGGCCTCGGGCGCCGCCGTATCGGGTTCGCTCCGTGGGGGTCAGGAAAGAGGAACCCACGAGTTCGTCGCCGTGCAGTGAGTCGCCGGTGATCCTGTGATGGTTTGCTTTCCAATGGGCGTTTGAGTCGTCAGTCTCCCCCTTCCCGTTGACGACTCATGCGTTGTTGGCTGCCCCGGCTCTGCCGGGGCTTTTTTATGGGCGGACGGTTCTTACAGCGGCTTGTGCAGCGCCAGCGCGGCCACCGCGATGAACACGCACAGTGCAACCAGGTAGAAGCCGACGGCGCGCGAGCGGTCCCGGGCCTTGAACGCCGCGATGCCGAGTAGGATGTAGGTAAGTACCAGCAGCAATTTGACGCCCAACCAGGATATCAGGGGCCACCCGACAACGACCCACAGCGTGACACCGGAGGCCAGCAGCAGGGTGTCGACGATGTGGGGTGCTACCTTCCAGAAGCGGTGGACCAGCGCTTGTCGCAGCACGAGGCGGATGAAGCCACGCAGGGCGAAGCCGATGCCGCTGGTCAGAGCCAGCAAGACGTGGATGTTCTTCAAGAGGGGGTAATACTGCATGGCCGGACCGCTTCGATAAAGAGTGGAGACGATGCATTTTAGGGAAGTGGCTGCCTTGGGTGTGGCTTTCGGGCCGACGCAAAGCGGCCCACACATTGTTCCGGGCGGGCCGCTCCGGGGATAATGGGCTTCGGGCCATCTTGCATGGCGCAATTCGCATATCTGCAGGGGCATGCCAACGTGACCGACAACGGGCCGACGTCTTACGACGAGCTGATCGACCGCATCATCGACCGAGTCGGGAGGCGGCTCGTGGTTGGACTTCCGCTGGGCCTGGGCAAGCCCAATCGCCTGGTCAACGCCTTGTACCGGCGTGCCTGCCGGGACCCGGAACTGCAGCTGGAGATCGTCACCGCGCTTTCCCTGGACCTGCCGGAGTCTTCGCACTGGCTGGCGAAGCGGTTGATGGACCCCGCGGTCGAGCGGCTGTTCGGCCGGGACTATCCGAGCCTGGACTACGTCCGCGACCAGCGCCTCGACCGGGTTCCGGACAACGTCAAGGTGACGGAATTCTACTTCCAGTCCGGCGCCGCGCTGGGTCATCCGGTCATGCAGCGCCATTACGTCTCTTCCAACTACACCCACGTGGCGAGGGACCTGGTCGATCGCGGCATCAACCTGCTGCTGCAACTGGTGGCCGGTCCGGTCGACGGCCGATACAGCTTGTCCTGCAACCCCGACGTCACCCTGGACGTGGTCGAGCGCCTGCGCGAGGACGCCGATTGGCCCTGGCTTGCCGTGGGGCAGGTGCACCCGGAGCTGCCGTTCATGCACGGCGATGCCGTCGTCGAGCCGGATTTCTTCAATGAAATCCTCGACGAGGATCCGCGCCAGCCGCTGTTCGGCGTGCCGCGGGCCCGCGTCTCCCTGCAGGATCACGCCGTCGGCGTGCACGCCTCGCGACTGCAAGCCGACGGCGGCACGCTGCAGATCGGCATCGGGTCACTCAGTGACGCGCTGGTCAACGCCATGATCCACCGCCATCGCGACAATGGGGCCTACCGGCGGCTGGTCGATCGTCTCAATGCTCCTTCGGCGGGATTCGAACACCTCGGTTCCTTCGAGGAAGGTATCTACGGTGCCAGCGAAATGTTCATGGACGGATTCATGCATCTCTACCGGGCAGGTATTCTCACGCGCGAGGTGTTCGACGATCTCGAACTGCAGCGGCGGGTGAATGCCGGGGAATCCGTAGAACAGGCCGGTAAGGGTGCCATCATGGACGGCGGCTTCTTCCTCGGCAGCAGCGAGTTCTATCGTTTCCTGAGCGAACTCGACGACAGTGAACGCCCGCGCTTCCGCATGCACGGCGTGGGCCGGATCAACCAGCTCTATGGCGGCGCCGAGGCGCTCGAGGTTGCCCAGCGCCGGCACGCCTGCTTCATCAATACCTGCATGATGGTTACCGCCACAGGGGCGGCCGTTTCCGACGGCCTGGCCGATCACCAGGTCGTTTCGGGAGTCGGCGGGCAGTACAACTTCGTGGCCATGGCCCACGCCATGGACGACGGACGATCGGTGCTGATGCTGCGCTCGACGCGCACGCGCAGCAGCGGCGAGGTCACGTCCAATGTCGTCTGGGAGTATCCGCACACGACGATCCCTCGCCACCTGCGCGACCTGGTGGTTACCGAATACGGCGTGGCCGAACTGCGCGGCCGGACCGACGAGGAATGCATCAAGGCCCTGGTCGACATCATGGACGCCCGCTTCCAGGACGAACTCGTCGATCGCGCCAAGAAGGCCGGCAAGCTCGATCCCGGCTGGCGAATCCCGGAACGAGCGCGGCTCAATACACCCGAGTTTCTCGAGCGAGCCTTTACCGACCACCGCTCGATGTTTCCGGACTATCCATTCGGCTGTGACTTCACCGAGGTCGAGCAGCGACTGATTCCCGCGCTCGAGCGCCTCAAGCGGCTGTCAGACGACAAGATCGGCCTGGCGCGCGCGCTGCTCAGGGGGCGTCCGGGCGAACACGTCGAGGAACTCGAGCGACTGGGGCTGGCCGAGCCGGCGACTTTCAGGGAGCGCATTTACGCCCGGTTGGTGGCGGCGATGTTGGAAGACTGAGGTTTCAGGTTTCAGGGCTCAGGCTTTGTCGCCCCGGACTTGATCCGGGGCCTTCTTTCAGGTGGCAGCCTCGTTTGGGGGTCCCGGATCGGGGTCCGGGACGACGCTTCGCGTCGGTTCAGGGTTCCGTGGGCGTCTCGCTCTCTTCAAGCCACGCTTTGATCGCTTCTGCCGTCGGGTCCGGTCGTTTCATCCAGGCGTAGTGGTCGGCTTTTTCGCCGGGCTCGGCGGCTTCGACGGTTCGCCTCGTGATATCGCAGCCGTCGAGCTTGTCGAGCAGCCAGTCGAGCGATCGTCTCGGCACGAACCAGTCGTCGGCCATGTCGAGGGCCAGCACCGGAAGGCGCAGCGCATGAAGCCGTGCCTCGATGTCGAAATCGATACCGGCGGGTTCGTAGCGCCCCGAGCGCGCGCTGCGCGCCCAGTCCGCCATCACGCCGCGCGCTTCGTTGCCGGCGAAACCGACCCGCTTGCCGGGGTAGTAGCCGATCAGGGTCCCCAGGGTTGGAAACGCGAACATGATGGTCGCCATGACTGCTTTCATGGGCAGGGGAAAGGTGCGCCAGTAGGGTGAGCCGCCCGCCAGAACGATCAGGCCGAGACAGTCCCGCGAATCGATGGCCGAGCTCAGGCAGGCGAACTGCGAGCCCAGGCTGTGACCGCCGATCAGGTGGCCGCCGGGCGCCTGTGCGGTCACCGCCTGCCGGGCGGCGTCGATATCGTCGAGGAGCTCGCGGTAGCCCCAGTTCGAGTCCCTCGAGGCACGAACGTTCGACGACCCGTTGCCGCGCCATTCGTGGATGAACACGCTGGTGCCGCGCTGGGCGAGCGCCCGGGCGAAGCGGATGAAAAGGCGGGCACTCAATCCCATGCCCGGCAGGAAGAGCAGGGCTCCTCGCGGCCGGTGTGCGGCCACGTGGATCAATTCGAAGCGGTGGCCGTCCGGGACTTCGACGGAGATGACGGGCTGGTCGTGGGGCATCCGAAAATTGTCTTTCAGGTTTCAGGTTTCAGGGCTCAAGCTTTGTCGCCCCGGACTCGATCCGGGGCCTTCAATCCGGTAGCAGCCTCGTTTTGGGGTCCTGGATCGGGGTCCGGGACGACGCTTCGCGTCGGTTCAGTGCTCCATGCTCCGTACTCCGTCCTCGGTATAGTGGCCCTTTTGGACTTCAGGAGGTCTTTCTCCATGGCACACATCGATCCCTTGCCCGCCGATCATACCCCGGAGCTGGCCGACACTTTTCGCC
>JAZBPT010000240.1:0-9275 GCA_036351755.1 Wenzhouxiangella sp.
ACGACGGGGCTGTGGGACTCCCAGGTGCAGTACTGGGAGCCGGCCAAGTGGGTTGCGCGCCTGAGGGCGACCAAGACCGACGGCAATCCCCTGTTGCTGCGCACCAACATGGAGGCCGGTCACGGCGGTGCGTCCGGCCGCTTCAGGCGACTCGAGCAGACGGCCCTGGAGTACGCTTTCTTCCTGGACCTGGCCGGTATGGCTTCCGAGGGCTGAGCCCTCGGACCGGAGCGCTTCGCTGGCGGCGACCGGCTGCGTGTTTCGCCGGTCGCTTTGCATTTACTGCGAACTGTGTCACACTTCCCCCAGGCGGTCTTGGCTGGGCCATCGGGTCCATTTAGTTGTTTTCGCTCGAGAATTGCCAAGGGGGAATGATGAATACCGCTGACTTGCTCAGGCGTCTGCAAGACGCGTTGAATTCCGGTGCACAAGACGGTCACGGGGGTGTCCTCTTCGTCCGTTTCGATCGCGCCACCACCTTGCGGGATCAACTGGGGTACTCGGGCCTCGAGGAACTCGGTTCAGGCATGGCCGAACGCGTCGATGAAGCGTTCGAGGATGCCGCCGAGATCCTTCGCTTCGATTGGGCCTCGATTCTCGTGATCGCCCGCGACACTTCCTGGGATCGATTCGATTCCGCTGCCGAAAGCCTGTTCTCCGCATTGACCGAGCGGCCCTATGCCGTCGAAGACGACGAGGTTGCTGTGACCGTTTCCCTGGCGCACGCACGCTTCGATCATCGCTTTACCACGGTCGATGAACTGCTGTTGCCGCTGGTCCGGCGGGTCGAAGCGCTGGCCGAGCAGGGCGGCAATTCGATGTCGGCCGTGCGGCCGGGCATTTCGGCTCAGAAGGCGCTCGATTCGAGCGACCACATGCTCGGTCTCCTGATGGAGGCGTTGCGGACTGACGGCATGAAGGTCGTGTTCCAGCCCCTGCTCGCGACCAGCGGCCGCGAGGATATGGAGAGCTACCAGATGCTTCCACGCCTGGCGGCAGGGGACGGCAAGCTGATCACGGCCGCGGAGTTTCTGCCGCTGGCCCGGGATGCCGCGCTCCTCCCCGTGCTTGACCGCTGGATGACCATCCGGGCATCGCGCCTGCTGCGGGGGCGTCTGAAGTCGCAGCGGGTGAGGTTGTTCATCAATCAGTCGGAGGCGATCCTGGCTGACGCGGATCGCAGGGATTGGCTCGTCGCCCACCTGGAAGGCGAGCCCGGCCTGGCCGGAAGGCTGGTGCTGGAAATTCCGGTCGAGGACGCCATGGCGCACATGAAAGGCACGGCTGCCTTGCTGGACATCGCCGCCGTGCACGATGTCGGCGTCTGCCTGTCGCACGTGGACGAACACAGCCGATGGTCGCTGCTCAACGGTGATCTGAAGGCCGATTACGTCCGGATGTCGCCGAGCTTCGTCAGCCGCCTGTCCGCGGACGCGTCCCTCGAGAAGCGATTCATGGAACTGTCGGTGCCGGCGCGCGAACGGGGCGTGCGGATCATCATGCCCATGATCGAGGATTCGCAGACCGCTGCCAGCATGTGGCGGTCGGGGGCGGACTACATGCAGGGGAACATGATCCAGGCGCCGGAAGATTCGATCGCGATGCACGGTTGAGCGTGCATGAAAAACCCCGCACGAGGCGGGGTTTTTCGATGGTGGCGGAGAGAGAGGGATTGACTGCGCCCGCCTGCGGCGGGCTTGCCCTGCGCTTCGCTCCGGGTAGCTCCGCCGACTGCGTCGGCTGCGCATCGACCTCGCTTCGCTCGGGTCGAACCGGGGTTCTCATCCGTGATCCCGTCTCCCCGACCATCAAAAACCCCGCACGAGGCGGGGTTTTTCGATGGTGGCGGAGAGAGAGGGATTCGAACCCTCGATGAGGCTATAAACCCCATACTCCCTTAGCAGGGGAGCGCCTTCAGCCACTCGGCCATCTCTCCGGAAACTCTTTAGCCGGCATGAGCCGACGTTGTGTTGGGCATCTTCGGCCCGTTTGTTGCCGCTCGCTTCTCCGCTTGCGCGAAGCCGCTCGCGATCGCCCGTTGGGGCTTCGGGAGGCAGCCGGTCGATTTCGGCTCTCCTCCATACTCCCTTAGCAGGGGAGGGCCTTCAGCCACTCGGCCATCTCTCCGGAAAACTGATTTTTCGGCCGGCTCGGCGTGGTGCCGGGCGGGCGAATTGCGCATTGTACCGCAAGGCCTGTCGCGGCGCATTCCGACCGAGGCGCGAAAGGATAGCGGCAAAAGTCGTTCGGGTAAACCCCGGGGATCTCGAAATTTCGCGATAGAATGGTGCGCTGTTCTGCTTGAATATCTTAAGGAGCATTCGTTCGTGGAAGGCAACGGCAAGGCGGCAGCCAGGCGCACGACGCGCAGTATCGATTTCTTTCGGGGGTTCCTGCGCAGTCCGGGGGACGTGGGTTCGATCATTCCCAGTTCGCGTTTCCTGGAGCGTCGCATCATCAATACCTCCGAAGTTGCTTCCGCCCGAACCGTGGTCGAACTGGGCCCCGGAACCGGCGGTACCACGCGCGCCATTCTCGCTGCCATGCCCGAGGATGCGCGCCTGCTGACCATCGAGCTCGATCCGCAGTTCTCGACCATTCTCGAGGGCTTCGGAGATCCGCGCCTGATTCCGCATACCGGCAGCGCCGTGGACCTGGCAGATATCCTGGCCCAGCACGGGCTCGGCGCGCCCGATGTCGTCATTTCCGGGATCCCGTTTTCCACCATGCCCCGCGAAGTGGGCCTGGCCATCATCTCGGCCATTCGCGACAACCTGGCCCCGGGCGGGCGTTTCGTCGCCTACCAGTTCCGCGGCGCGGTCGGTCGTCTCGGCAAGGAAGTCATGGGCGAACCCGACGTCGAGCTCGAAGTGCTCAATATCCCGCCGATGCGCTTCTACACCTGGCAGGTTGCGGCTTCAACCGCCTGAGGGGAGTCCCAGCACCATGCTGGCGATCCAGAAGTAGATGAGGATGCCGCCGACGTCGGCCACCGACGTGATGAGCGGTGTGCTGGCGGTGGCCGGATCCAGGTTGAAGCGCTGCAGGAGGAAGGGCAGCAGGACACCGATCATGCCGCCCATGATGACGACCGCGAACATCGCCAGCCCCACGACCAGGGCCAATTCGTAGCCGGTGTCCGCGCCGCCGCGCCAGACACCGATCGCCGCCACCATCGCGGCCATGGTCAGCCCCAGCATTACCGCCACCGACAGTTCCTTGCCCCACATCTTCAGCCAGTCCGAGGCCGCGACGTCGCCGGTGGCCAGGGCGCGGACCATGAGCGTGGCCGACTGGCTGCCGGCATTGCCGCTGCCCGCGATGATCATCGGCAGGAAGAAGACCAGGCCGATGACCGCCTGGATCGACTGCTCGTAGAGGGCGATCGCCAGGCCGCTGAACAGGTTGACGACGACCAGGACCATCAACCAGCCGATGCGCTTGCGGTAGAGGAAGGTCGGGCTGGCCTCTCGCATCGACACGTTCAGGCGGCTGCTGCCGCCGAACTTGTGAAAGTCCTCGGTGATCTCGGCTTCGGCCACGTCCATGATGTCGTCGACCGTGACGATGCCCAGCAGCACGCCGCCGCGATCGGTGACGGGCAGGGTGCTGATGTCGTAGTGCTGGATCGTCTGGACGGCCTGTTCGCGGTCGGCGTCGGCTTCGATGTGGATGACGTCCTCGTCCATGAGGGCCTCCACGCGGGCATCCTGGCGCGAGAGGATGAAGTCCTTGAGCCGGATGGCGTCGAGCAACTTGCCGCGGTGGTCGGTGACGAAGACGAAATTGACCGTCTCCCCGCGGTGCGCTTCGTGCCGGATGTGGTCGAGCGCGCGGGTCACCGTCCATTCGGGCCGCACGGAGACGAACCGGGTCGTCATCAGGCGACCGACCGACTCTTCCGGGTAGCCCAGCAGCTTCAGCGACTGCTTGAGGTCTTCCGGGCCGAGCAGCTTGAGGAATCCTTCCAGGTCCTGGGGGGCTAGGCTCTCGAGGAAAGCCGTTCGGTCGTCGGGTACCAGTTCCTGAAGGATGCGCCTGGCCTCTTCCGGCTCGAGCCGGCCGATGACCTCCTGCTGCAGGCCGTGGCTGAGGTAGGAAAAGGCGTCGGCGCGGCGCTCGTCGGGCAGGGCCCGAAGCACCTGGAGCCGGTTCTCCAGGGGCATCTGTGCCATGGCCCCGGCGATGTCCTGGACCGCCGTTTCCTCGAGTTTCTCCACCAGGGCCTCTTCGCGGCCGAGGTTTTGCAGGGTGAGAACTTCGGCGGTGACGTCTTCGTCCGACATGCTCATGTCCTCGCACTTGTAGGGGCGGCGGCCGGGCCGGATCGCCTTGTCCGCCCGGATCGGGCAGATGGTATCGGTGTTGCCGGCAATCGGCCAGCCGGTATACAATACGCCGCTTGTCCGCGACGCGGGCAATTCCTTGCTCCACGGCGGCTGAACGTCAGCTGGCCGGGGGCTTTGCAGGCCGGGGCCGACCCCCGGACTTGGAAATCCACGAGGAGTCGACAATGCGACATTATGAAATCGTTCTCCTGGTCCATCCGGACCAGAGCGAACAGGTGCCCGGTATGCTCGAGCGCTACCGCAGCCTGGTCGAGGAAAAGGGTGGCAGCGTCCACCGCAGCGAGGACTGGGGCCGCCTCCAGCTGGCATACACCATTGCCAAGCTTCACAAGGCCCACTACCTGATGCTCAACATCGAGTGCGACGCCGAAACCCTGGCCGAGCTCGAGAGTATCTTCAAGTTCAACGACGCCATCCTGCGTCACCTGGTCGTCCGAAAGGACAAGGCCGAGACCGAGCCGTCGGTCATGCTCAAGCGCAAGGAGAGCAAGGACGAGCGTGAAAGCGCGCGTCGCGAGCGCTCTGACGACTCCGACGACGACTCGGACGATGACTCGGACGACAACTCGGACGACAACTCGGACGACAACTCGGACGACAACTCGGACGACGACGACGATTCGGACGACAACGACGATTCGGACGACAACGAACAGGACAAGGCGGAGGGCTGATCCATGGCACGATTCATGAGAAGACGCAAGTATTGCCGTTTCACGGTCGAAGGAATCGAGGAAGTCGATTACAAGGACGTGGAGCTGCTCAAGGACTTCATCGGCGAAACCGGCAAGATCGTTCCCAGCCGCATCACCGGCACCAAGGCGCGCTACCAGCGCCAGCTGAGCGCGGCGATCAAGCGGGCCCGTTACCTGGCCCTGCTGCCGTACACCGACAACCACTGATCGCTTGAGGTGATGTCATGAAGCTGATTCTGCTTGAAAATATCTACAACCTCGGCGACCTGGGCGACACGGTGACCGTGAAAGCCGGTTACGGCCGCAACTTCCTGCTGCCGCGCGGCTTGGCCGTTCCGGCCACCAAGGACAACGTCGAGAAGTTCGAGGCCCGTCGCGAGGAACTGCAACGCCAGGCCGACGAGCGTCTCGCCGCCGCCGAAGCGCGCAAGGAAGCCATCGACTCGCTCGAGGAAGTGCGTTTCGAGGTGCCGGTCAGCCCGGAAGGGCGCCTGTACGGCTCGATCAACCCGCACGAGATCGCCGGCAAGCTCACCGACATGGGCTACGCCGTGGAAAAGGCCGAGGTCGACATGCCCGAAGGCCCGATCCGCGAGCCCGGCGAGTACACCATAGGCCTGATCCTGCACGCCGACGTGCAGACCGAGATCAAGGTCACGGTCGTCGCGGCCGAGAGCTGATCGGCGAAGCCCGGCCGCCGCGGCCGGGCATCGTATCCAATGGCCACCGGGACCACCGGCGGGGCGGGCGAACAGCCCGGCTGTGCCGGCGGCCCGGTGGCTTTTTCGTGGCCCGGACGTTGACCGCCATGCCCGATTCGGGACTATACTGAGCGATCATTCGCGTCCGAACACGCCGACACAAGAGAGCCGTGGCAGAGCCCCGAATTTCCACCCTGAGCAACGTCAAGGCACCGCCGAACTCCAACGAGGCGGAGCAATCCCTGCTGGGTGCCCTGATGCTCAGCCCGGACGTCTGGGACCGGGTCGCCGACCAGGTCGACGAGGTCGATTTCTACCGTGAGAACCATCGCCTGATCTTCCGGGCCATCTCGGAGCTGGCCGCCGACGGGCAGCCCTGTGACGCGGTCACGGTCACCGAGTGGTTCTCCCGGCACGGCAAGCTCGACAAGGTCGATTCCGGCGCCTACCTGACGATGCTGGCCAACGAGACGCCCGGCCCGGCCAACGCGGCCGGCTATGCGCACATCGTGCGCGAAAAGTCGATTCTGCGGCAGCTCATCCAGATCGGGACCGAGATCGCCGACAACGCGCTGCAGACCGCCGGAAGAAGCTCCAAGGACGTGCTCGAGGAAGCCGAGCAACGTATTTACGCCATCGCCGACCAGGGGGCGCACAAGGCCTCCGGCTACGTCAGCGTTCGCGACGTGATGGCCAACGCCATGGACCTGCTGCATGAACTCCAGCAGAACGAGGGCGACCTGACCGGGGTCGCCACCGGCTTCAGCGAGCTGGACAAGCGGACCTCGGGCCTGCAGAACACCGACCTGATCATCGTCGCCGGCCGTCCTTCGATGGGCAAGACCTCGTTCGCCATGAACATCGCCGAGCGCGCCGCCATCCGCCACAAGGTGCCGGTGGCCGTGTTCTCGATGGAAATGTCGGACACCCAGCTGGTCATGCGCCTGTTCTCATCGCTCGGCCAGATCAACCAGGAGCGCCTGCGCACCGGTCGCCTCGAGGGGCAGGACTGGGTCAACCTCCGGTCGGCGATGACCCTGCTCAAGGGCGCCAACGTCTTCATCGACCAGACACCCTCGCTGACCCCCACCGACATGCGTGCGCGCGCCCGGCGCATGAAGCGCGAGCACGACATCGGCCTGATCCTGGTCGACTACCTTCAGCTCATGAAGGTGCCCAGCAGCGCCGAGAACCGCACCAACGAGATCAGCGAGATCTCGCGCAGCCTCAAGGCCCTGGCCAAGGAGCTCAACGTGCCGGTCATCGCCCTGTCGCAGCTCAACCGCGCGCTCGAGCAGCGGCCCGACAAGCGGCCCAAGATGGCCGACCTGCGCGAATCCGGTGCCATCGAGCAGGACGCCGACCTGATCCTGTTCATCTACCGCGACGAGGTCTACAACGAGGACTCGCCGGACAAGGGCACGGCCGAGATCATCATTGGCAAGCACAGGAACGGTGCCACGGGCAGTTTCAAGCTGTCCTTCCAGGGCGAGTTCGTGCGCTTCCGGGACTTCACGCCGGATCACTACGGCCAGGACGGCTGAGTCGGCGGCACGCCTTCGCGCTACACGCATGGCCCGCAATACCATCGCCCACATCGATCCGTCCGCGATCGCGCACAACCTGGAGCGCGTTCGCGAGTACGCGCCCGACAGCCGCGTCATGGCGGTGGTCAAGGCTGACGCCTACGGCCATCGCATCGATCTTTGCCTGCCGGCGCTGGAGCGGGCCGACATGCTGGCCGTGGCCACCATCGAAGAGGCGAGGGCGATCCGCCGCCTCGGCAACGGGCTTCCGGTCCTCCTGCTCGAGGGCGTCAACGACCACGGCGACCTCGCCGTGGCCGCCGATCTCGGGCTGGAGCTGACCGTTCACCACGAGCACCAGCTCGCGGCGCTCGAACGTTTCGGGCGTTCCCCGGCTGCCCGGCTATGGCTCAAGATCGACACCGGGATGCACCGGCTCGGTGTGCCGGTCGAGGCGGCCGCAGACATGCATCGGCGCCTGCGCGCGGTGCCGGGGGTGGAGCAGGTCAACCTGGTGAGCCACTTCGCCTGCGCCGAAGAACCCTCGCATCCGCTCAACGCCCTGCAGCTCGAGCGCTTTCACCGCGCCACCAGGGACCTGGAAGGTGAACGCTGCCTGGCCAATTCCGCCGGACTGATCAACCTGCCCGAGGCACGCTTCGAGTGGGTGCGGGCGGGCCTGGTGCTGTACGGCATCTCGCCCCTGCCCGGGCAGCCGGGGCCTTCGCTGGGCCTGGAGCCTGCGATGACGCTGACCGCCGAGCTGATGGCGGTCAACCGAGTCGCCGCCGGTGAGAGCATCGGTTATGGCGCCCGGTTCACGGCCGAGCACGACATGACCGTCGGCGTGGCCAGCATCGGCTACGGCGACGGTTACCCGCGCAGCATGGCCGACGGCGCGCCGGTATTGGTCGGCGGGGTGACCTGTCGGATGTGCGGGCGGGTGTCCATGGACATGATCACGATCGACCTGGCGCCCTGTCCGCGCTCGCGCGTCGGCGACGAGGTGGTGCTGTGGGGGCGGGGGCTGCCGATCGAGACCGTGGCCGAGGCGGCCGATACGATTCCCTACGAGCTGGTCTGCCGGATCACGCGCCGCGTACGCTTTCGTAGCCGCCAGTGGGCCATGCGGCAACGCGAGGCTTCGTGCGGTAAAATGAGCGGTCTTTCAAAACCTTGAGCGATTTCATGGCGGGCAAGCTCTACATCCAGACCCACGGCTGCCAGATGAACGAGTACGACTCGGAGAAGATGGCCGACGTGCTCGCGGCCTCGCACGGCCTGGAACTGACCGACAGTCCCGACGAGGCCGACGTCATCCTGATCAACACCTGCTCGATTCGGGAGAAGGCCCAGGAAAAGGTGTTTTCCCAGCTCGGGCGTTGGCGTCCGCTCAAGGAGGCTCGGCCCGACCTCGTCATCGGCGTGGCCGGCTGCGTGGCCAGCCAGGAAGGCGAGAATATCGTCAAGCGCTCGCCCTTCGTGGACATGGTGTTCGGACCGCAGACCATCCATCGCCTGCCGACGATGCTCGACAGGGTGCGTGAGGCCGGCAAGCCCGCCATCGACATCTCCTTTCCCGAGATCGAAAAGTTCGATCACCTGCCCAGCCCGGGCAAGAAGGGCGGCAGCGCCTTCGTTTCGATTATGGAGGGCTGTTCAAAGTACTGCTCGTTCTGCGTCGTGCCCTACACCCGGGGCGAGGAAGTCAGCCGCCCGCTCGACGACGTCATCGCCGAGGTGGCAGAACTCGCCGAACAGGGCGTGATCGAGATCAACCTGCTCGGGCAGAACGTCAACGCCTACCGCGGGCCCATGCACGACGGCGGCACGGCTGACCTGGCCCTGCTGATCCGCTACATCGATCATATCGAGGGCATCGAGCGAATCCGCTTCACCACCTCGCATCCGGTGGAATTCTCCGACAGCCTGATCGAGGCTTTCGGCGACGTGCCCAAGCTCGCCAACTATCTGCACCTGCCGGTCCAGGCCGGTTCGGATCGG
>JAZBPT010000241.1:0-5144 GCA_036351755.1 Wenzhouxiangella sp.
CATAATGGCCGGCCGCTGCCTGCATCAATTCGAATACGAGATCATTATGCGCAATTCCGCTTCAGCCCGTCGCCCGATTCTGCGCTTCGCGCTGCTGGCCCTGGTACTGCTCACGGTACTCGCCGCGTGCAGCCGCGAGGAAATCGAAGACGGCGTGCCGGCCGAGGAGCTCTACGAGCGAGCCCATTCGGCGCTCCGGGCCAAGGCCTGGCCCCAGGCGATCGACCGCTACAAGCAGCTCACCACGCGCTACCCGTTCGGCCGCCACGCCGAGCAGGCCCAGCTCGACATGGCCTTTGCCCAGTACAAGGCGCGCCAGTCCGAGCAGGCGATCACCACGCTCGACCGGTTCATCCGCACCTACCCCACGCACCCCAACGTGGACTACGCCTGGTACCTCAAGGGGCTGGTCAACTACGACCAGGCCATGGGCTTCCTGCGCCGGATGTTCCCGGGGCAGGTCGTCGACCGCGACCAGACCAGCGCCCGCCAGGCCTTCATGGACTTCCAGGAGCTCATCCGGCGGTTCCCGGAGAGCCGCTACGTGGCCGATGCGCGCCAGCGCATGGTGTTCCTGCGCAACGTCATGGCCGAGCAGGACGTCGTCATCGGCGAGTACTATTTCCGTCGCGGCGCCTACATCGCGGCCATCAACCGCGCCAAGCACGTCATCGAGACTTATCCGCAGGCGCCGGCCAACATCGAGGCACTCGATCTCATGGCACGGGCCTACTCGCGTCTGGACCTGCCGGAACTGGCCGCCGACACGCGACGCGTCATCGAGCACAACTACGGCGACGTCGAGCTCGAGGAAGACAAGCCCGGCTTCTGGGGTCGTCTGTGGCCGTTCGACTGATCGGCGAATCCAGCGCTTCGACCGCATGTCACCGCCGCCTTTCGCCGAGCGCGTCGACGGCCTGATCCGACGCGCCGAAAGCGCCCTGGGCGACCGCCTCAGGGCACTGCCCGTCAACGCCGCACGCCTGGCCGAGGCGATGCACTACGCCGCCCTCGGCGGCGGCAAACGCCTGCGTCCGCTGCTCGTCTACGCCAGCGGGGAGGCGCTCGAACTGCCGGCCGACGAACTCGATGCGCCCGCCATGGCCGTCGAGCTGATCCACTGTTATTCCCTGGTGCACGACGACCTGCCCGCCATGGACGACGACGACCTCCGGCGGGGCCGGGCCACCGTTCACCTGGCCTTCGACGAAGCCACCGCCATCCTGGCCGGAGACGCGCTGCAGGCGTTGGCTTTCGAGGTACTCACCGCCGTGCCCGACGCGGAGGCTTCGCGCAGCATGTCGCGCGAACTTGCCCGCGCCTGCGGCGTGGTCGGCATGGCCGGCGGCCAGGCCCTGGACCTGCAGTTCGAAGGCCGCAAGCCCGACCGGGCGGCGGTCGAAGACATGTTCATGCGCAAGACCGGGGCGCTGATCCACGCCGCGGTGATGATGCCCACGGCCCTGCGCCCGGACATGGCGTCTTCCCAGCGCGAAAGCCTGTCGCGCTTCGCCGGGGCCATCGGCCTGGCCTTCCAGATTCGCGACGACCTGCTCGAGGTCGAGGGCGACACCGAATCGATCGGCAAGTCCAGCGACAGCGACGCCAGCCGCCAGAAGGCCAGCTGGCCGGCGCTATTCGGTGTCGATGCGGCCCGCAAGCGCATCGAGGAACTGGCTGATCAAGCCACTGAAGCGCTGGCGCACGTGGAAGGAGAAACAGACGGGCTGAACTGGCTCGCCGGGCGACTTCTCAACCGGAAGGTCTGACCCGACAGAGAATGTCGACAATCTCGTGGCCCTTCTTCTCGCCGCGCCGTTCGAAATGCGTTTGCGGGCGCCATTGTGGTCTCGGCACATAGGGGTCGCCGACCAGTTCGAGCGACGGCACTTCGGCGATGGCCTCGAGCATCCACTCCGCATAAGGCGCCCAGTCGGTGGCCAGGTGCAGCAGGCCGCCGGGTTTCATGCGCCCGACCAGGCGCTCGAGAAACGCCGCCTGGATCAGGCGCCGCTTGTGGTGTCGCTTCTTGGGCCAGGGGTCGGGAAAGTAGATCCGGACTTCGTCGAGACTGCCGGGCAGGACCTGCTCGGCCAGCACCTCGACGGCATCGCGCATGGCCACGCGCACGTTGTCGAGGCCGTGCGAATCGACGCTCTTGAGCAGCCGGCCGACGCCGGGCTCGTGGACCTCGATGCCGACAAAGTTCTTCTCCGGCTCGTTGGCCGCCATCCAGGCCAGCGCCTGCCCGTTGCCGAAGCCGATCTCCATGACCAGCGGAGCAGCGCGTTCGAAGGCCTCGCGCAGGTCGGCCACATCACGGTCGATGCCATAGCGCGGCAGCAGTTCGTCGAGCGCCCGGCGCTGTCCCGGGGTCAGACGCCCGGGTCGGCGCACGAAACTGCGAATGCGGCGGAGGTGCGTTTGTTCGTTCATTCGTTGGTTCGTTGGTTCGTTGGTGTTTTGGTGTTTTGGTGTTTTGGTGTTTTGGTGTACATGATGGACTGGGCGACCACGTTGCTCCGAAGACGCCGATCCCCGAGTCCCACGTGACTAGCCGTAGCCGAACCAGCCAACCAGCCAACCAGCCAACCAGCCAACCAGCCAACCAGCCAACCAGCCAACCAGCCAACCAGCCAACCAGCTAACGATCCCAATTCCACACCTATTCTACCGGGCTCGCCGCCCTCGAATGACGGCCGCATACCCACACGGCCAACCCGATCACGGCCCCGCCGACGACCACCCGCAGCCAGTCGACCTCGCGGTTCCAGAAAGCGAAATTCACCAGGATGCCGGCGGGGATGAGCATGTTGTTCATCGCGGCCAGCTGGCCGGTGTTGACGCGCTTGGCGCCCAGGTTCCAGCCGAGGTAACCCAGGCCCGAGGCGCCGAGCCCCAACCAGAGCAGGACGCCCCACTGCAGAGCAGTAGCTGGCCAGTGCGAATGATCGGCGAACAGCACCACCCCCAGGCTGGCAACCACGAAGGCGCCGAGAAAGAACAGGCCGAAGGCCTGCACCTGCGAGACCGTGCCACCAAGTTCCAGCCGCTTGTACGCCACCTGTCCGGCGGCGAAGCAGAGATTGGCCCCCTGCACAAGCGCGAAGCCCGCCAGGAAATCGGGGCTGACCGCACCGAAGCGGATGATCGCTGCGCCGCCCACCGCAAGCGCGGCGCCAACCCAGAAACGTCCGGGGACATGCCTTCGCCCCAGCAACACCTCGTCGATCAGCGTCACGTACAGCGGCGTGAAGATGGTGAAAAGCAACAGTTCGGGCACGCTGAGGAAGCCGTAGGCGTGAAAGAGAAACAGGTACATCAGCCCGATCTGCACCGCGCCGATGGCCATCAGCGCGCCGCCGACCTTCCAGCCCGGTCGTGCGCGAACCAGCAAGGGCGCAAAAACGGCCAGGGCGAAAAGCACACGCAGGAACACGGAGACGTAATTGTCCACCTGCCCTGACAGGTAGACGCCGATCAGCGAAAAGCTGAACGCCCAGAACAAGGTAACGATCCAGAGCAGCGGCATGAGTGTGGATCCCGTTTTCCTTGGCGATGATGCCGGGCCGTAGCGGCAGGTGCGTGTCGAATTGTACTTTCTATGGGGATACCCCTAGTATTGACTCTCACTGCCTCGGGAACGCCACCGCCATCTAAGGACACGGATGACAGATCGCGGCTCCCCCAACCCGCTCGCTCGACCCGCCGGCTACCAGGTTCCGATCATCCTGGCACTACTGCTGGCCGTGCTGATGGCGTTTCCGCCCGCGCTTCCGCAAGATTTCGATCTTTACCTCCCACTCCACTCTGCATTCGAGATCGGCTCCTCGGCTGTCGCCGGGCTGGTCTTCGTGGTCGGATGGTTGAGCTTCCAGCGGCGCGCTCCCGTTTCGGTGCTGCTCATCGCCGTGACCTTTCTCGGGGTGGCGCTCCTCGATGTCGGGCACCTGCTGTCCTTCCAGGGCATGCCCGACTTCGTTACGCCGGCAGGTTCGGAGAAAGCCATCCGGTTCTGGCTCGGGGCCCGGCTGCTCGCCGCGGCGGGCATGGCACTGGCCGTCATCGTTCCCTGGAACCAGGAACCGGCGCCTGGCTGGCTTCGAACAACACTGCTCGGCCTGACACTGGCCCTCGTCGCGGCGTTGTATACGCTGATTCTGCGGGTCCCGGAACGCCTACCCGACACCTTCGACCCGGAACAGGGACTGACGACATTCAAGATCGGAGCGGAATACGCAGTCATCGCACTGCACCTCACGACCGTTGGGGCGCTCTGGCTGCAGCGCCGGGCGATCCCGCATATCGACTCGCGCAACCTGATCGTCGCGCTGTTGATCATCATGCTCAGCGAGGTGTTCTTCACGCTCTATGTCAGCGTGACCGACTCCTTCAACCTCATCGGACACGTCTACAAGATCATTGCCTACTTCTACCTGTTCCAGGCGGTGGTCGTCAGTGGCATCGAGCAACCCTACCGGGAACTGGCTGGTGCGAAGGCCCGTCTGAGGGCCACACTGGAGGCCCTGCCGGACATCATCTTCGAGCTGGACCGGCGCGGCGTCATTCACCAGATGCATTCGCGTTATCCCCATCTTCTTGCCCAACCCGAAGACGTGCGCGGGCACTGCCTGCTCGACTACCTTCCCGAACCTGTCCAACGTGAATACCACAAGCTGCTGGACGACATCGACCGCAACGGCCGCTCCGGCGCCTACCAGTACAAGCTCGAAGCCGATGGGGAAACCCGCGACTACGAGGCCACGGGCAACCTGCTTCGCGATCCCGAGACGCCCGAGGCCCGCTACATCGTAATCGTCCAGGACATCACCCAGCGCAAGCGTCTCGATCACGAGCTTCGCATTGCCGCCGCGGCCTTCGAATCCCAGGAGAGCATCTGCATCACCGACGAAGAACATCGGATCCTGCGGGTCAACTCGGCCTTCACCCGCGTCACGGGCTTTGAAGAGTTCGAGATGGTCGGAAAGGATCCCGCCCTGCTCCTACCGGAAGACGACCGCGCGGGTTTCCGGCAGCGCATGGACGAACGCATGAAAGGCCGAAGTCGCTGGCGGGGAGAGATCCGGCTGCGGCGCAAGAGCGGCGAAGTGCACTCACAACTCCTGCTCGTCACCGCCGTGCGC
>JAZBPT010000242.1:0-5283 GCA_036351755.1 Wenzhouxiangella sp.
CAACGCCCTGACGGCGGCCGACTCGGTCCTGATCCCGATGCAGTGCGAGTACTACGCGCTCGAGGGCCTGACCGCGCTGCTCAATACCATCGAGCAGATCCAGGGCTCGGTGAACCCGGAACTCGAGATCGAGGGCCTGGTGCGCACCATGTTCGATATCCGCAACAACCTTTCCGGCGCCGTCTCCCGCCAGTTGTCCGAACATTTCGGCGACAAGCTCTACGCCACCGTCGTGCCGCGCAACGTGCGCGTGGCCGAGGCGCCGAGCTACGGTCAGTCGGTGATTCACTACGACCGCGACTCGCGCGGTGCGGTGGCCTACCTGGGGCTGGCCGGTGAGTACCTGCGGCGCATGGGCGAGGCCGCGCGTGTGCCCTCGGCCACCGCGCAGGACCTGGCCGCCGAAGAACAACGCCTGTAGGAATTCTGAGCCGATGGCCGCTTCACGCAAGAAGAAACCCCTGGGCCGCAACCTCGACGCGCTTCTTGGCAAGACGCGGGCCGCCGCCGAGCAGGAGAGCCCCGACGGCGAACTGCACGGCTTGAAGGAGCTGCCGGTCGACGTGATCGAGCCGGGCCGCTACCAGCCGCGCTCGGCGATGGATCCCGATCGCCTGCAGGAGCTGTCGGACTCGATCAAGGAGCAGGGCCTGGTCCAACCGGTGGTGGTGCGCCCGCTGGCAAAGCAGGGCCGTTATGAACTGATTGCCGGTGAACGCCGCTGGCGCGCCTGCCAGATGGCGGGCATGACCACCATCCCGGCGCTGGTGCGCGAGATCGCCGACGAGGCCACCCTGGCCCTGGCGCTGATCGAGAACATCCAGCGCGAGGATCTCAATCCGCTCGAGGAAGCCGTCGCGCTCAGGCGCCTGATCGAGGAGTTCGGCCTCACCCACGAGCAGGCCGCCAAGAGCGTCGGCCGTTCACGTACTTCGGTGACCAACCTGCTGCGTCTGATGGAGCTCGCGCCGGAAGTGCGCGAAATGGTCGACCGGAAACAGCTGGACATGGGCCACGCCCGCGCCCTGCTCACCCTCGAGCGTCCCGATCAGATTCGCGCCGCGCGCCAGGTCGTCGACCAGGATCTGTCGGTCCGCCAGACCGAGGCGCTGGTGCGCCGCATGCGCGAGGGCAAGCCGGAGCCGAAGCAATCGAAGGGTGAGCGCAAGTCGGCCGACATCCAGCGCCTCGAGCAGGAGCTGACCGAAACCCTGTGCGCCCCGGTCAGCGTCAGGCACTCGAGCTCCGGCAAGGGCCAGGTCACCATCAAGTACACCAGCCTCGACGAACTCGACGGCCTGCTCGAGCGATTCAGGCGCTAGCAGCCCGCTAGCCGCCTGAGCGCTTTTCCCGTTTCAGTCGCGCCTTGGTGCGCGCGCCCTTTTTCTCCAGCATCGGCCGCAGCGCGCGTCCGATGCGTGGGAACAGGTAGCTGATGGTGGTCAGGTAGCCGCTGACCTTCGGCATGGGATAGTCGCCCGGGCCGTCGTCGACGGCTCTCACGATGACCTCGGCCACTTGCCCGGCCGTCGAGACCGGCTGGGAGAAGGTCAGGTCGGTGGCGCCGTCGATGTCGTCCATGATGAAGCCGGTGTCGATCGGGCCCGGCGAGACGCTGGCAAAGCGGATGCCTTCGCCGAGAAGCTCTTCCCTTAGAGCCAGGGTGAACGCGCGGAGGCCGAACTTGGTGGCCGAATACGTCGCCGAACCGGGCACGGGCGTGCGCCCGGCCAGCGAGGCCACGTTGATCACCGCACCGCGCCTCGACTTTCTCAGGTAGGGCAGCGCCAGCCGGGTGGCCACCAGGGGTGCCTTGAGATTGACGTCGACCATCCGGGCCACGTCGTCGGCGCTGATGTTCTCGAACGGTCCCCTTGCGTGGTAGCCGGCGTTGTTTACCAGCACGTCGATCGAGCCGAAGCGTTGTTCGGCCTCGGCCAGCATGGCGGCGAAGGCGTCGCTGTCGGTGATGTCCATGGGCGCGACCTGCGCCCGCTCGCCGATACCGAGCTCCTCGGCGAACTCGCGCAGCTTTTCCTCGCCGCGGGCGATCAGGACCAGGTTGGCGCCGCGTTCGGCGAATGCGCGTGCGGCGGCCGCGCCCACGCCCATCGAGGCGCCGGTGATCACGACCGTGACGTTGCGGAAGTTCTCGGTCATGTGTTGCTTCCCGGGTTGCTCTGTCGGCGACTATACCCGACCGCCGGCTCGCGCCGGCTCAATCGGCGTCATCCTCGAGCGAGAAGATCGCCTCCACCGGGTGACCGAAAGTGCGCGCGATCTTGAGGGCAACCTCGAGCGATGGGCTGTAGCGTCCGCTCTCGATGGCGATGATCGTCTGACGTGATACGCCGACCGCCTTGGCGAGCTGCTGCTGGGTCATGCCCGCACCGGCCTGGCGCAACTCGCGCACGCGGGTGGTGATGTTGCCCGGCATCTCAGATGCCCCTTCGGTGGAACCAGATGGTCAGCGCCAGTTCGACCACGGTGGCAATGAAGACCATGGCCATAAGGGCGTTGGCGATGATCACCGGCGACTGCCACAGCGTCGAGTCCACCATGCCGCCGCCGATGATCATCAGCACGATGGAGACCACGCCGAAGCCCAGGACGATGCCGCCGATGTGGCCGGAGCGCCAGGCGATCAGGCGGTCGCGTTCGTCCTCGTCTTCCGCCCCGGAGATGGCGGCCACCAGGATGTGGAAGCCGACCAGGATCATGACCAGCAACACCGTGAATCCCACGGACACCCCGAACATCGACGCCATGTGCAGTTGTTCGGCGCGCCACAGGTTGATGACGGACGAGAAGTAGAGTGCGCCGATGACCAGCAGGCTGGCCAGCGTGCCCCAGGCGCTCTTTTCCTGGAAAGACATCGAAGACATGGTTCGCGACTCCTTTTTGCGTTTGCTGACGGGAAGACGTGTAAAAGATGTTTGACATAATGTAAAGCGCGCTTTACCTAAAGTCAAGGTGGCTTTACATTTCGGCGGCTCGGCGCCCTCGGCACAATCGAGACTGCGACCTTTTGCCGCGCCCGGGCGTCTATACACCGACATGAGCCTCTCGAGCCCCATCGACGACCTGGCCCTGGCCGCGCTGAAGCGACGCTGCCGTCGCACCCAGGAGCGCGTCTACCGCCAGTACAGCCAGCCGGCCTGGACCCTGGCGGTGCGCTTGAGCGGCTGCGAGGCGCGGGCCTGGGATGCGGTCCAGCAGGCCTTCGTTCTGGCCTTCGAGCGGATCGGCCAGCTGCGAAAGGCCGAGCAGTTCGGCTTCTGGCTGCGGCGCATTCTGGTCAACCAGGTGATGGACCAGCACCGGCGGCAGGCCGGCGAGCAGCCCGAGATCGCCGAGCGCGGGGAATTCCGCGACCACGACACGGCGCTGGACCTGGAGCGGGCCTTTGACGAGCTCGACGAGCTCGACCGCCAGGTGGTCTGGCTGCACGACGCCGAAGGCATGAAGCATGCCGAGATCGCCGAGCTGGCCGGGCAGACCGTTTCCTGGTCCAAGTCCCGCCTGGCGCGGGCGAGAGAGAAGCTCAGAAACCGACTGACGGCCGGCGAAGCACCGGCCAGGAGCATGGAGCATGGATGACGCCATCGATTTCACCCGGCTGGAGCGATCGGGTCCGCCCGGCGACCTGTGGCCGGCCATCGCCGGCGAACTGGACCGGCGCCGGAGGCACCGTTTCGTTCGGCGCGTTTCGGCCCTGGCCGCCATGGTCACGGTCGTGGTCCTGGCCAGCGTGTTCGTCCAGATGCCGGCGCCGACACCCGCCCCGGGTGAAGCAAGCTCGTCACCCGAGCCGTGGACCCTGGCCGAGCTGCGCGCCGCCTCGTCGCGACTCGAGAGCCGCCTGGCCGATCACCGCCAGCGCCCGGTCGGCGGCCTGGAACTGGAGTCCCTGCTCTGGCTAGAGGCCGAGCTGGCCTGGCTGGACGAGCAGCTCGCGGATTCGCCGGCCGACCGCGATCTCTGGCGGCAGCGTGTCGAGCTGCTGGCCGAATTGAACCGGCGCTACGCCGACGGCGACTGGCGGCGCGAAATGCTGCTGGCCAGCGTCTGAACCAAACGACCGAATACCGACACGGAGTACTCCAAGGAGGAGTTGGACATGAGAGTAATGCTGATTGCACTGACGATCCTGACGCTGGCCGCTTCCCAGTGGGCGAGCGCGCAGGATGAGGCGAGCGGCGCGGACGCGGCCGAGAAAGCCGCCAAGCGGGAAGCGCTGCGAGCGGAGCTCGAGCACGCCCGTAGCGAGGTGGCCGAAGCGGCCCGCAAGCTGGCCCGGATCCAGCGCGAGCTGGCCGATGCGGACATCGAAGCCGTGCGCTTCGAGCGCCTCGAGGAACTGGAAGAGATGGAGCATCTCAAGGGCCTGGAGGCCGAGATGGCGGGCATGGGCGAGCGCATCCACCGTGAGGTGGTGCGTGGCCTGCGCATGACCCGGCCGCGCCTGGGCGTCTTGCTCGGCGGCGAGGACGATCCCAACGAGATCGTCGGCGTCACCCCCGGCAGCGGCGCCGAGAAGGCCGGCATCGAGTCGGGCGACCGACTGATCGCCATCGACGGGCAGGCCGTCGATGCCGCCGACCCCGACAGCCTGCGCGCCCCGATGGAAGGCGTCGAGGCCGGCGACAGCGTCCCGGTCGAGATCGAACGCAACGGCGAACGAATGACCCTGGACGTCACGGTGTCCTCGCCGGCCCGCAACTTCCACGTGATCACCCACGACATCAAGGGGCCGCCGCCGGCGCCGGATGCACCGGATGCGCCCGATGCCCCCCGAATCGACCGGGAGGTGATCGTCATCGACGGCGACCGGGAGTGGGTTCCCGAACCGCCGCTGCCGCCGCGCCTGGCCGGGCTCGGTCGCCACAGCGACATGATCAGCAACCATGCCGGGCTGGCGGGCTATTTCGGCACCGCCGAGGGCGTGGTCGTCCTGCGGATCGACCCCGAAAACCCGCTCAGGCTCCAGGACGGCGATGTGGTGCTGAGCATCGACGGCGAGTCCGTCTCCCGCCCGGTCGAGATCGGTCGGGTCCTGCTCGGTCGCGGCGGCGATACGGTCAGCCTCGAGGTCATGCGCGCCGGCGAACGCATTACCATCGACGCCGAGCTGCCCGGTTCGAAAGCGGTCTCCGCGCTGCTCCAGCAGTTCCACCCCGGCCTCTGAATCGGCCCGCGGGCGGCACTCGGCTTGCCGCCCGCTTTTCTCCCCTGCTATAATTCTCTGGATTTGTGGCCACCGGTGATGCCTTGAGCGTCGGC
>JAZBPT010000243.1:0-2287 GCA_036351755.1 Wenzhouxiangella sp.
CAGCATGGCGCTGGCCGAGCGCCAGGCGAAGGCGAGCACCAGCAGCACCACCGCGCTGCCCCACAGGCTCAGGCGAACCGCGTCGGAGCGCGAGGCCTCGGCGCTGGCCACGCCGATGACGGGCGCCCCGGCCAGCTGCAGCCGCTGGCCATCCGGCGACAGGGCCTCGAAATTCTCGCGCAGCGAGCCGAGCAAGTGCGCCTGTTCCTCGATTGCGTAAGGGGCGTGGGCCGACTGCAGCAGCAGCAGGGCGCGCCGGCCTTCGCGGTCGAACCAGACCCCGTCGATCGTGCTCGCGCGTTGACCGCCGGCCAGGTCGGCGGCGAGGGATTCGACCAGGCCGAGCGGATCGCGGGCGATCAGGCGTTCCACCCTCGAGCCGGCCAGGGCCAGGTCGGCCAGGCGGTTTTCCAGGGCCGCCGCGACGGCTGTCGGCTCGACGCGTTCGGCGATGTCGCTGGCCAGGACGAAGCGCGCCTGCATCAGCTTTTCGACGATGGCCTCGTTGTCCGACCAGTCGCCATTGTCAACTCGCGCCACGCCGGGCAGTTCGCGCCAGGCGTCGGCCAGGTCGCGGCTGGTGGTCGCCAGGGTCATGGGGTCCTCGCCTTCGACGGCGGCCAGGATCAGCCGCCCGGCGCTGCCGCCGGCGACCTGCTCGACCACGATTTCCTGCTGTGCCGTGCGGGCTGCCGGCAGGAAAGCGTCGAGGCGGTAATCGAGTTCCAGCTCGGACAAGGCCAGGGCGCCGATGCCGCCCAGCACCAGCAGGGCAAGCAACGGACGCCAGACGTGTCTCACGGCCGGCGGCTCAGTTCGGTTTCGATGATCTCGCCGTCGGCGAGGCTCAGCTCGAAGCGCTCGAGCCTGTCGTCTTGACCACTCAGCGACAGCGAGTCGACCTTCTTGGCCAGCGTCGCGTCGCGGGGTTGCAGGTTGAGCCGCCAGCCGGACTCGTCGCGCGACAGTTCGTGCTCGAAGCGCTCGCGAAGCGCGTCGGCGTCGCCGGCCAGCAGGGCCGAGAGACCGTGGTAGAGGACGGCCAGCTCCGGCACGTGGCCCAGGCTGTAATTGCGGGGCGACTGGCCGGGGCGCTCGATGATGATCATGCCGGCGGTCAGGGTGTAGGTGGCTTCCTGCGGTTCGATCGTGCGGCGCACGAGCTGGCCCTGGGGATTGCGCCAGAGCCGGCCCGTCACGACCAGGGGCTCGGACAGCAGCGGCGACTCGCGCCGTTCGCGGAAATGAAGTTCGGCGGGCTCGCCCTCGGGAGCGAGCGCGGCCACCAGCCGGTCGAGATCTTCCGGCGCCGCCGCCTCAGTCGTTCCCGCAGCGGCGATCAGGATCAGTGTCAGCAGTCCAGAAATCATAGAAGTTGAACCAATTGTAGGGATATTGACGCGCGAAGTGCGCCAGCCGGTCGGCGTAGCGCTGGACCCGCTCGTCCAGCCGCTTGCGGCGCTCGCTGCGCGTGGCCGCGCGAGCGGCCGGGCCCGGCAGCGGTTCGAACACTAAACGGTAGCGCCCCCGACCTTCGTAGAGGCCGAAGACCATGACCACGGGCACGTCGAGGGTGTCGGCGATGGCCAGCGGGGCTGCCGGCAGGCGCGTCCTGCCGCCGAGGAACTCGACTTCGATCGCCGCCTCGCTGGCCCAGGTCCGGTCGGCCAGCATGGCCACCATGCCGCCTTGTTCCATGACACCGCCAGCTTCGAGGACGATGGCCGGACCCGGCTGGCGGGCGTTGATCACCGTATCGCGAATGTCCGGGGAGATTTCCTCCATCATCTGCGTCATCAGCGAGTTCTGGTCGCGGTCCATCACGACCTTGAGGTGGCGATACTCCGGCGGCGCCGAGCGGCTGAACACGCGGATGGCCTCGAAGCTGCCCAGGTGGGAGCCCAGCAGCATGCAGCCGCGGCCCCGGTCGAGCACCTCGTGCAGGTGCTCGACGCCCTCGGGCCGGACGTCGAGTTCATCGCCGCGGCCGGCCAGCAGCAGCACCCGGTCGACGATGGTGATGGCGAAGGTGTAGATGTGGACCATGACGCCCCACCAGCCCTTGCGCGGCGCGTCGACGCGTTCGAGCCAGGCCTTCGAGGCGCGCCGTTCCGGCCCGCGCACGAGAAAGAAGTAGAGCGTGGTGGGCAGGAGACCGACCTGGGCGAAGCCCCGGCCGATGTGGAGGATGCACCAGCGGATCAGTGCGAGCCAGAAGCGGTTGCCCCCCTCGGGGCGCTCACGCCAGTGGGCCATGACGGCACTGTCCGCGCGCGACGGCTTCGCC
>JAZBPT010000244.1:0-3353 GCA_036351755.1 Wenzhouxiangella sp.
CCGCTGGCCAGGCGCGGATTGAGCGAGACGATGCCCACTTCCGGCCACGAGAACTCGCCGCAGGCCGTGCCGGCGGTCGCGCTGTTGCCGTTGCAGTCGGTCGCGAAGTTACCGAAGCCGCCGACCAGGCCGGGCTCGACGCCGCCCGAAGGAGCAAACAGGTCGAGCTCCAGGTCCACGCCTTCCGGAGTCGATTCCTGCCCGAAGTTGGGCGTGATGCCGTCGCTGGCATTGCGCGCGGCGACTGTGATCTCGAAGTCTCTGCCGGCCGCGATGAAGACGTCTCCGGTCTCGTCGGTAGCGGCCGGATTGCCCGGGATATCCAGCGTGAAACGGGCAGGGCGGGCGACGAACTGACCCTGGCCGGTCATGACCAGCCCGGCCGCGTCACCGCTGCCGACGTATTCCGCGTTGACCGCCACTTTGCCGACATCGGGATAGCGCAGCTGGAACTGCCCCACGCCGTTGCCATCGAACGCGACGGGGATGGCCGTTCCCGGTGATGCCGTGGCGATGAGGCTGCCGTCGATTTCCACTTGCAGGCTGCCGCTGCCCGGATTGAAGTACGTCGACCAGAACTCGACATCCTTGGTCTCGTTGTCGAACCCGGGCACGCATTGTTCTGGATTGCCGGGGTCGCTGCGGACGGCGGCAATGCTGCCGTTGACCAGCGAGTCAGCCACGTGGTCGGGAACATCGATGACGAAACCGGAGTCGAAAAACTCCATCTCGCAGTTCGTTTCCACACCGCCGGCCGTAAAGCAGCGAGTCGGATTGGCGGCCGCAGGGTCGATGGGGGCGGCTCCCAGCGTCACAACGCCGCCCGGTGTGTATTGAAGCGAGACCTGCGTGCTGCCCGTGAACGTCACGGGATCGGGAATCCAGTTGGCTGCAGGCGAAGTGAGATCGATTTCGACCGGATCGGGATACAGCGATGTGCAATCGACATCGGCACAAGCTTGCACCGTGATTGCGCTTTCCGAGCAGGTCAGCCCCGTCGCCGGATGAACCAGTCGGATGTGATCGTAGCCGGTATCGCAGGGCCGGGTGTTCTGGTAGAGATCGCTGACCTCGCCGGCGTCGAGGACTTCCCCGAACATGTAGACTTCGTCAATGAAGCCTCGGGCGTCGTATTGGCCACCGGGATGGGACATCAGCCCCATACCACCGTTTGCGTTTACCAGTGATCCGAGGAAGAATCCACCGAAGTCTTCCTGAGCCTTGAAGCCTCCGTTGACATAGAGTCGGGCTATTTCCGAGGCGTCGTTGTAGGTGGCTACGACGTGCACCCAGTCACCCGCCAAGGGATTCTCGCCAGGGCCGTTGCCGATCGGTGTCTGAAGGAACCTCAGCTGGGATCCGAAGAACGCGTTGCGCCTGACCACGAAAGACCACTCCGGGGTTCCGCCAAGGTTCAGGTGAAGTTCGTAGCGTTCAGGCCATTCTCCGCCAACGGTGTTGCCATAGGCGATCAGAGACGGCGTCGCATTGGTTTGCCAGCTGGCGGGCGTCTTGACCCATGCGGCGATCGAGAAAGAGTCGGTATCGTTGATCAGTGGGCTGGAGGATGCGGTGATTCTTCGTGATGGGGTGCTGAAATCACCATATCGACAGGTGCCCGGGCTGCCAGGGATAGCCGGCTCCGTGTTGACCGTCTCCGCACCGCCGACCGCTGTGGCATCGAGTCCATTGCCGCTGGAATCCTGGACCTCGCCGGAGGCTCCTGTCCATTCATCTTCTTCCATGAAGTAGGCAAATACCGCACCGTCAATTTCATCGCCGCCGTTGTTGTTGCATAAACCATCAAAGTCGGCATTCTCAACGGCAGATTGATCATAGGTCGTGTCAGTATTGGGAAAGGTGCTGATTGGGCCTCGCGCTGTTACCGCGCCTTCGATGCTTGCGTTGTTGGCAATTGAAATTGCGCCTTCCGCATAGAGGATTCCGTTGAACTCCGCGTTGTTGCCGATCGAAACGTTCCCATAGACCAGGATGACCAGGTCAGAAGGATCTCCCGGATTGTTGAATTCGGCGTTCTGACTAAGAACGAAGTTGGACTGGACGTAAATGATCGTCTGGCCGTTGACAGATACGTCAGAACCATTGCCGATGGAGATGCTTGTATGGAAAAGACTGCCAGGCCCCAAGTTCGCAGAGCTGTTGTTGCCGACCGATAGTGGGCCGTCATTGGGCGATGGGAAAAGCGGGAGATCCAGGACGTTGGGCTCCTGAGCGTTTGGCGTAGTCGCGGATGGGAAGACGTCCCTACAGGCCGGTACCTGCGCAATCGTGGCTTGGCAAAGGACTAGCAGGATGATCAGCAGGAATGATCGGAAGATCAGGTAGTCAGTTTTTAGTCGCGCAGGCATCATTCATAACTCCAGGTCGGTCACCTGTGCGCGAACGCTTCGCCGCACGTATACGGGTGTAGACAGGGAACCCTGGGCAGCGGAAACGGATATGGAGAACACGTTGTATGTGGCACTCCCTTCCTGCACGGTGCTCAAACTGCAGGTGGACTGAGTAGTAAAGCCGAAAGTGTTGGAGCTTCCAGTTCCGGGGCACGCGCTTGCGTCAATCGCTTGCTGAATCTCCGATTCCATCCTCGCAATCGCCGCATACCACGCCTGTTCGGCCAACCTCGCGCGTGCCTGGCTGAGGTGCTGGGTGCTGGAAGTCAGCGCCACGACCGCGGCGAACAGCACGACGACGGTGATCAGGAAAATCCCGACGAACAATGCGGCGCCGCGTTGTTGTCTTAGCTTGATCATGGCGTGTTGAGTACCTGTGCCTGTCCGAGCAGGAAGACGGACTCGCCTTCGTCGGCCAGGTCGAGCCGCACGGTCAGTAGGCCGCGGCGGGCCGAGGTGCCCGGGTTGTAGCTGAATTGGCAGTTCGTGATGTTGTCGGCCACCAGGTTACCCGAGCCGCTCGGATTGGTGCCAAGGGCATAGCCGGCATGGCGTCGCAGTTGCCCGGCAGTGCAGACATAACGAACCGTCAGACCGATGACATGAAAGCGTTGCTGAGGTGAGTGCGTGGCGAAGGGCGGTCCGCTACCGCCGCTGTCGTAACTGATGGAACTGCCGCTTGCCGTCGTGATGGCCGCGATATTGCCACCGGTCCAGGCATCGAAGCCCGGCTGGCCCGTGTTGTAGACCGACAGGCAGTGGCCCGCGTTCGTGCCGCAATCCGTGCCCGCGCTTCGGGTTTGTACGGCGCCCGCATCCAGCAGTCCGCCGAGCACGTCGAAGGAACCCGACGACTGGGCCGGCACGAAGATATCGCTGCCGCCGCCGGGCGCAGGCAGCCGACGGTACCGACCGTGGGTCACCGTAGAGATGAATTCGATC
>JAZBPT010000245.1:0-3255 GCA_036351755.1 Wenzhouxiangella sp.
GCGGTCGACGTCGCGCACGAGCAGCATGGCCGCCGAGTTGTTGGCCGCGGCGTTGACGGCCTGGGGCAGGTCGATGACGACCGGGCCTTGCGCGTCCACCAGAATATTGAATTCCGACAGGTCGCCGTGGATCAGGCCGGCGATGAGCATGCGCACGACCTCGCCGATCAGGTGGTCGTGGTAGCGCCTGGCGGTTTCGGCGTCGAGCTCGACGTTGTCCAGGCGCGGGGCGACGCGCCCTTCCGAATCGGTGATCAGTTCCATCAGCAGCACGCCGTCGACGAAACCCATGGGCTGCGGCACGCGCACGCCGGCAGCAGACAGGGTGTAGAGCGCATCGACCTCGGCGCTGACCCAGAGCTTCTCCTGTTCCTTCTGGCCGTAGCGGGTGCGGTGCGACATCGCCCGGGCGCGGCGGCTGTTGCGCACCTTGCGCCCTTCCTGGTACATCACGTCCTGTTTGAAGCTGCGGTGGCGCGCTTCCTTGAAGACCTTGGCACAGCGCTGTTCATCGCCGCATCGCACGACGAAAACGTCGGCTTCCTTGCCGCTTTTGAGTTCGAAGAGAACTTCGTCGATCAGGCCGTCTTCGACCAGCGAGCGCAGCCGCGGGGGCGTTTTCATGGGGACATCGGGACGAGAGCAAGAGTGCGCGGCATTCTAACCCGCCCGGCCGGGTTTCGATTCCCGGTCGCCTGGCGGGACGAAAGCCAAGCGCGTCTTTCGTCAGGCACTGGGCGGTTTTTCGGAGACCTTGAGCATGATGGTGCCCTTTTCTCAAAGCCGGGTGAGTGACCGAGGCGTGACCCCTCAGTTGACGTACAGATTTCTGTACACCAAAATACGCGCATGTCAACCATCAGTTACACCGACCTTCGCCGTCATCTTGCCGGCGCCATGGACCAGGTCAACGAGGACCACGCGCCCCTGTACATCACCCGCCAAAAGGGCAAGGGGGCCGTGCTGCTTTCGGCGGACGACTACGCCTCGATAGAGGAAACCCTGTATCTGATGTCGAGCCCGCGCAATGCGGCGAGATTGACCGAGGCGATCGAGGGCCTGCGGCGAGGCGAAGGCGAAGCGCGTGAACTCATCGAGTGAAGATCTGTTTTCACGAGCACGCCTGGGCTGACTACCGCTATTGGCAGAAGGCCGACCCCAAGAAACTCAAGCGCATCAACGACCTGATCCGGGCCATTCAGCGCGACCCGTTCCAGGGCGTTGGCAAGCCGGAACCATTGCGGGGCAATTGGACCGGTTTCTGGTCGCGACGGATCGATCGGGAGCATCGACTGGTCTATGCGGTGGAGGGTGACGCACTCTTGATCGCCCAGTGCCGGTTCCACTACTGAGCGCCGCACCAAATCCAATCGTTCTTCAGGCCTTCGGCGGCTTCTCCGAGACGTAGAGCATGATGGTGCCCTGCACCACCACCGTGCCGTCCGCCCGGTAGGCGGTGACCTTGACGGGCAGATCGCCGGGCTGCCAGTCCTCAGGCCGGGTCTCGGCGGTCACGCGGATGTCGGAATCGGCCTTGGCGGTGTAGTCGACCTGCATGCCGCGCGGGATCCAGCGCAGGTGTTTGGGAATGGTGGCTTCGGCCAAGCCGCCCATGGCCATTTCCAGGGCATTGCAGATGGCGATGACGTGGACGGTGCCGATATGGTTCTCGACCTTGCGGCGCTTCTTGAACTGCACTTCGCAGAAGTTGGGGCGCAGCTCGGTCACGCGCGGGCCGATGGTGGCGAAGTACGGTGCCTTGCGGGCGAACATCTTCGAGAACAGCGCCTGCCCGAACGGCCAGCGCGTGACGCGCTCGTAGAGATCGATCAGGTAGTTGGAATTGCTCTTGGACGGGGTCATGGCTTCCTGCCCTGGTAGCCGCCGGACTCTTCCATACGCTACAGTATGGCGCGAGTCCGCACAAGCGCCCCGGCCCGCCGGTGATAGGCTGGGCGCCTGACCGAGGAGACCCCATGACCGGCATCCACACCATCGACACGCATTACCTCGACCGCTCCGAGATCGCGGCGGCCTACCTGATCGTCGAAGGCGATCGCGCGGCCTTCGTCGACAACAACACCAATGCGGCCGTGCCGCGGCTGCTGGCCGCGCTCGAGGAACAGGGGCTTTCGCCCGATCTGGTCGAGTACCTGATCATCACGCATGTGCATCTCGACCACGCCGGCGGCACCTCGAAGCTCGCCAAGGCCTGCCCGAACGCGACCATCCTGGCCCATCCGCGCGCGGCGCCGCACGTGATCGACCCAGGCAAGCTGGTGGCCAGCGCCTCGGCGGTGTACGGCGAAGAGAATTTCAGGAAACTCTACGGAACGATCGAGCCCGTGCCCGAGGATCGGGTGCGGGTCATGGACGACGAGGAAGTTTTGCGTTGGGGCAGCCGCGAACTGCGCTTCCTGCACACCCGCGGCCACGCCAATCATCACTTCTGCATCGTCGACAGCGCCTCGGGCGCGATCTTCGCCGGAGATGCTTTCGGCCTGGCTTATCCCATGCTTCAGGGCGAGGGGACCTTCGCGTTTCCCTCGACCAGTCCGACGGACTTCGAGTCCGAGCTCGCGCGCGAGTCGATCCGCCGACTCGTAGACGAGAACCCAAGCTGCATCTACGTGACCCACTTCGGCGCCGTGACCGATATCGAAACGGCGGCCGAGCAGCTCATCCGCCACCTGGACTTCGCCGAGCGCCTGCGCGACGACGCCGAGGCGAGCGACCTGCCCGACGAGGAACTGGAAGCCTACTGCCGCCCTCGCCTCTACGACTACGTCGCCGGCCTGCTCGACGGCCACGGCAACCTCGGCCGCAACGAGCATGTGTGGTCGCACCTGAAGCTCGACCTCGACATCAACGCCCAGGGCATCGCGTTCGCCGCCAACAAGCGCCGTCGCAAGGCGCGCGCGGCTAGTGGTTAGTGGGCCATGCGGCTGATTCAGTTGCCCGCCAGACGCAGCTGAGTTCGAATAACCTGCTCCGGCTGCTGGAGCATCGGCAGGGCACCGTGTTCGGACTCCAAGCTTTCCCGGGCTGCCGGCATGGCTTCCCGGATAGCCTCGATCATGGCGGCGAGCTCCCTGGCCACAAAGCGCGGGCGCATGCCCACTGATTCAGCCAGCGCATGCCAGTGTTCGGTTCGAATGCGGCCGGGGTCGAATTCGCCCCCGACGTTCATTGCCAGACGGCGGTCCAGGTTGGGCCAGGCGCGGGTGCAGACCAGGTCGTAGAAGGGGGCCAGCC
>JAZBPT010000246.1:0-3897 GCA_036351755.1 Wenzhouxiangella sp.
GAACGCCTACCCGCCAACCGCATCGCCGTGCTCAACAACACCGAAATCCGCGCCCATCTCGCCGAGGCGGTCGAAACGACGCTTTCCCGGCTGGAGATCGAGCCGGCGGACTCGTTCTCGCAGCGACTGCACTCGCTGGCGGGCGAGTCTAGGCAACATCGTTCGCCCCACCGGCACCGACTTTCCGACAACGGGCTCGATCCGGAATGGCTTGCCGATCGATTTGCCGATATCCTTGCGCGTCATGACTTCGGCCACGACCGCTTCGCCACCCGTGAGTGAACTCGCCGATCCGAGCCGGCTGCGCATCCTGATATGCTGCGACGCGGCGATCGAGCGCAATGGCGTGGGTTCCTACTACGGCGACCTCATCGAGCAGATCGGGCCTTCGGTTGCCGCCATCGAGCTGCTCGCCCCGGGCTACGGCCCCAAGCCACTGCTGAGCTTTCCGCTGCCGGGAGACAGCACGCAGCAGGCCGCCCTGCCGGCCGGCTGGCGCCTGGCGCGCGTGTTCGACGAATTGCGGCCGCACGTGGTCATCATCGCCACGCCGGGCCCCTACGGCATGACCGGCGCCAGGCTGGCGAGGCGACGCGGCATTCCGTTCATCTACGGTTTTCACACCCATTTCGAGGCGCTCAGCGAACTGTACTGGAATCGCCTCATGACGGCCGTGGCCACCCGCTACCTGGAATCGCGCAACCGCAAGCTGTTCCACCGCGCGGCCCTGACGCTGGCCCATTCCGACAGCATGGTCGAGCTCGCGCGCCGGCTCGGCGCCGGCCGGGCCGCACTTGCGGCCACGCTCCTGCCGGGCCGGTTCGACAGCCCGCCTGAGGCGAAGTCCGGACCGGTCAAGAACGTTCTGTTCGTCGGCCGCCTGGCCGCGGAAAAGCGCATCGACCGATTGCTGGATGCCGCCGCCAAGCGCCCCGACCTGGTGTTCAGCTTCGCCGGACACGGACCGTTGAGCGACACGGTCGCTTCGGCCGAGCAAACCCGCGACAACGTACGGCATCTGGGCTGGGTCGAGCGCGAACGTATTCCCGGACTGCTGGCCGAGCACGATGTCCTGGTGCTGCCCTCGGACGTGGAGTCCTTCGGAACCGTCGCCCTGGAAGCGATCGCCTGCGCCCGACCCGCCCTGGTTTCCACCCATTGCGGCATCGGCGAGTGGCCGCAGCTCGACGAAGTGCTCTACCGATTCGACCCGGACGAACCGGACGCCATGGTCGAGGCACTGGACCAGCTGGTCGCCCTGCCGGAAGGACAGCGCCGCGAACGGGCCGAAGCGGGCGTCGCCGCCTACGCCGCGATTCGCGACGAGGGCCGCCAGGCCTGGCTCGAGACCCTGCTCGAGGTCGCCCGTGCGGCCTGACATCTCCATCCACGACGTCATGCCCGAAACCCTCGACCGGGTAGACGAACAGATGGAGATGATCGCCCGCGCCTGCCCCGGCCCGGTCACGCTGCTGGTCGTCCCCGGAAAGGAGTGGCGCAAGGACGATCTCGAACGCTTGCGGGCCTGGAGCGCCGACGGCCATCCACTGGCCGGGCACGGCTGGAGCCACAGGGCGCAGAGGATCGAGGGCATCAAGCACCGCTTGCACAGCCTGTTCGTTTCGCGCGACTGCGCCGAGCATCTCGCGCTCGATCGCGCCGGCATCGTCGATCTGATGACGCGCAACCGCCAGTGGTTCGTCGACCACGACCTGCCCGCTCCCGAACTCTACGTGCCGCCCGCCTGGGCGCTTGGACCTGTCCGGGCGCCCGACCTGAGTGAGACGGGCTTCGCCCGAGTGGAGACCATGAGCGGTTACCTCGACATCGCCTCGGGAGACTTCAGCAGAAGCGCCCTGGTCGGCTTCGAGGCCGCCAGCGCCTGGCAGGTGCCCGTGCTGAAGATCTCCAACGCGCTCAACCGCTTGCTCGCCGGGTTCCTGCCCCTGCGTGTGGCCCTGCACCCCGACGATCACCGTCTGCCCCTGTTCAGGGATCTCGAGAGAACGCTGGCCCGTTGCGATCGCTGACGCATCCCGCAGGCCCGGGACGACCCGGTCGACGACATTCTATCGGGTACACTTCCGCTCCATGAAGATTGCAAGCTGGAACGTCAACTCGCTCAAGGTGCGCCTGCCGCAGGTGCTCGACTGGATGGAACACCAGCGCCCGGACGTGCTCGGGCTGCAGGAAACCAAACTGACCGACGACAAGTTCCCCGTCGAAGCCATCGAAGCGGCCGGCTACCACGTTGCTTACGCGGGCCAACCGACCTACAACGGCGTGGCCCTGATCGCCCGGGAAGAGCCGCTCGACGTGGTCACCGAAATCCCCGACTTTCCCGACGAGCAAAAGCGCGTCATCGCCGCGACGGTCGGCAACGTGCGCGTCATCAATCTCTACGTGGTCAACGGCAAGGAAGTCGGCTCGGACAAGTTCGACTACAAGCTGCGTTGGCTCGAAGCCGTTCACAACTGGATCGCAGACGAAATGACGCGCCACGACAAGCTGATCGTCATGGGCGATTTCAACATCGCCCCGGACGACCGCGACGTGCATGATCCGGAAGCCTGGCACGAGAAGATCCTGTGCTCCACGCCAGAGCGCGAGGCCCTGCAGCGAATGCTGGATCTGGGTCTGCACGACAGCTTCCGGCTGTTCGAGCAGCCGGAAGCCACGTTTTCCTGGTGGGACTATCGCGCCGCGGCGTTCCGCCGGGGCCTGGGGCTGCGCATCGACCTCGTTCTATGTACCGATGCGCTCAAGCGGGTCTGCTCGACCAGCTACGTGGACGCCGAGCCGCGCAGAAACGAGCGGCCCAGCGACCACGCGCCGGCAGTGGCCGAGTTCAGCCTCTAGGGCGGCTGAACCCGGCGCCCAGCGCCAGCACCATCAGCGTGAGCACGAGAACGCCGGGCAGGCCCAAGACAGGAACGGGCCAGGGCTGGAGGCCGCGCACCTCGATGGGCGTCGGTGTGTTTTCCTCCGGACTGGTCGGATCCCCGTCGCCATTCGGATCGGGGTTGTAGCCATTGTCGGAGTCGTCCTGCGTTACCTGCCCGATCGGACCCTGACCCGAGGCGAACGCCACGTTCTCGAACTCGCGAATCTGGGTCTGGCTCAGGTCCAGCGTGATGCGCAATGTGATCGTGGCCATCTCACCGGGTGCCAGTGAACTGCTGCTGTCGAGCAATCCGATGTCGGTCTGCCCGTCATAGGCCGGATTGACCGAGAGACTGCCCGAGGCCGCCAGGCTCTCGACCGA
Source organism: Wenzhouxiangella sp. (assembly GCA_036351755.1). GTDB lineage: Bacteria > Pseudomonadota > Gammaproteobacteria > Xanthomonadales > Wenzhouxiangellaceae > Wenzhouxiangella. The sequence goes on from JAZBPT010000246.1 coordinate 3,266, forward strand.
AAACACGGCCGGCGGTGGGAAAGCGGCGGCCAGGTCATCTTCGACCTGGACGTTGTCCAGGGGCACGTTCCCGAGGTTTTCGACCCCGAAGGTGAATTCCAGCGTGGAAGGGCCCTCCGAAGGAATCACCACGCTCAGCGCCTTGGCCAGACCGATCACCGGGTTCTGCCCGTCGAAAGCGACCGGCGTCGTGTCGCTGGCCTCGTTGTCGCCGTCGTCGAGCTCCTGGGTATCGCTGCTCACGCTCGCGGTATTGGTGATCGGGTCGGCGCCAGCGTAGTCGATCGGCACGTCGAAGGTCGACTGGATCGTGACCGTCTCGTTCACCTCCAGGGTGCCCAGTGAGCACGGGAATGCCGTGGAGCAGGCACCCGTGTTGGCGTTGAACACCAGCCCCGGCGGCGTAAGATCGTCGACGACCACGTTGTCGGCCTCCGAGGGACCGTTGTTGGTGATCTCGATGGTATAGGTCACGCTGCCGCCGACCGGTGCCACGGCCCCGCCGTCGTCCTTGGTGACGGCCAGGTCGGCGACCGGCGGGTTGGCCGAGCACAGCGGTTCGGCCGGCGGATAGCTCACCACCAGCTCGTCTTCGGGGTTGACGCTCGCGCGGATGCGCATGTCCGGGCGCA
>JAZBPT010000247.1:0-3098 GCA_036351755.1 Wenzhouxiangella sp.
AACGAGGAGTCGAAACATGACCGTACGGAAGGCCAATGCACGCTGGCAGGGCGATCTCAAGTCCGGCAAGGGTCACATGGCGTTCGGGAGTGGTGCCTGGGAAGGGCAGTACTCGTTCAGTTCGCGTTTCGAGTCCGGCACCGGCAGCAACCCGGAAGAGTTGATTGCCGCCGCCCACGCCGGCTGCTTCTCGATGGCGCTTTCCAACATCCTGGCCGAGGCCGGTCACAAGCCCGAATCGGTCGAAACGCAAGCGAAGGTGCATCTCGAGATGGGCGACGAAGGCCCGTCGATCCCGCGTATCGAGCTGGTGACCGAGGCCGTCGTGCCGGGGATCGGCGAAGACGAATTCCACCAGCACGCCGAAGCGGCGAAGAAGGGCTGCCCGGTGTCGAAGGTGCTCGCCGGCGCCGAAATCTCCCTCGCCGCCACGCTCAAGTAGCCGGCGCGGTGCCGTCGGGGTCGGCCAACTCGGCGATCAACGCGTCGACGGCCTCGATCCAGGCCGGGTCGACGCCGGCGGCGCCGGCATAGATCGCCCGGGCGGCGCGGGCGTGCTGCATGGCTTCGTCGGCCCGTCCCGACTCTTGCAGCACGATCGCGAGCGCCTCGTGGGCCTTCCCGATCCTCGGGTGGCCGGCGGCGTAGCCGTTCTCGGCGACCTGCAGGGCCAGCCTCGCGTTGCCCTCGGCCGCCTCGAGCTGGCCGTCGAGGGTCTGCAGGCGCGCCAGGTTGAACAGCGCCGTGGCCGTCTGGGGATGCGATTCGCCCAGCGTTTCGCGGCGAATCGCGACCGATCTTTCCATCGCATCCAGCGCCTCCTCGAGGCGATCCATGCTGTAGTAGAGCAGCGCCAGGTTGTTGAGCACGATGGCGAAGCTGGGGTGCATCTCGCCGGTTGCTCCGCGCTGGATGTCGAGCGTGACTTCGAATGCCGCCAGCGCCTCCTCGGCGCGGCCCAGTCCGTCACGGGCAGTCGCCAGCGTCGACCAGATGGCGGCCCGGGTCTCCGCCGCGACGCCCTCGGCCGACTCGCTCAAGGCAAGGGCCCGCTCGGCCATGGCTTCACTGCGCGCCGGATCGCCGGCGTCGATCAGCATGGCCGCCCAATTTGCCAGGACGTTGACGCGCAGGATGCCAGCACGCTCGCCGGTTTCGCCGTCGAGCAGCGCCAGCGCCCGCTGGAAGTGTCCGGCGCCGCGTTCGAAGTCGCTTTCCCACCAGTCCACGATGGCCAGCCCGTCGTGCGCCTCGGCCCGGTCGACCGCCGACCCCACTTCCCGGCGTAACGCCAGCGCCGCTTCGAGCTGCTCGCGTGCGGCTTCGATCTCGCCCAGGCTCTGGAGCGCATAGCCGATGGCGTAGCGCATGTCGGCTTCGAGTTGGGGTTGCCCGGCGAATCGCTGCCCGATGTCGCCCAGCGCGAGCTTGAGCGAGCCGGCCAGGGTCGGCGCTTCGGCGTTCTCGAAGGGGTCGGCGCGCTGGATCATTTCGGTGAGGAAGGCGCTCGCCGACTCGGCCCGGCGCGCTTCCTGGCGGGCCGTCTCACGCTGTCGCTCCACCACTGCCAGGGCGCCCAGGAGCAGCAGGAAAACGCCCGCGGTGGTCGCTGCCCCGGTGCGATGCCGTGCGATGAAGCGGCCCGCACGGTAGAGGTGCGAGGCGCCGCGCGCCTGCACGGGCTTGCCCGTGAGGTGCCGGTCGATGTCCTCGGCCAGGGCGAGCGCCGAGTGGTATCGCTCGCCGGGTTCGAGGCGCATGGCGGTCATGACGATTCTGTCGATGTCGCCGCGCAGCCGCCGGCGCAGGGATCTCGCCGGTGGCAGTCCAGCGGGCGGCGGCGACTTGCGCCGTGCAACGAGTGAACTCGGATCGAGCGGCACAGTGCTGCAAACCGTCCGTTCCATTTCGCCCGGCGACAGGCCGGCCACCTGGTGGGGGCGCGTGCCGGTCACCAGCTCGTAGAGCAGGACACCCAGGGAGTAGATGTCGGAGGCCGGCGAGACCGGGTCGCCCCGGAGTTGCTCGGGGCTGGCGTACTCGGGCGTGAGGATGTGAGCGCCCGCGCGCGTTCGGGGCAGTTCGACGGACTCGAGCGTTGCGGATTCGAGAATCTTGGCAATGCCGAAGTCGATCAGCTTCGGCTGGCCGGAATCGTCGACCAGGATGTTGCCGGCCTTGATGTCGCGATGGACGATGCCGTGCCGGTGGGCCGCCTGGAGCGCCTCGCAGGCCCGGGCGACGAGCGCGAGTCGCCCGGGCAGGTCGACTTGGTGGCGCTCGCAGTAGTGCGTGATCGGTTCGCCGCGGACGAGCTCCATGACCAGGAAGGGCGTGCCGTCGCCCGCCTCGCCGCCGTCGATGATGCGCGCGATGCCCGGATGGTCCAGCGAGGCCAGGATGCGTCGCTCGGCACCGAATCTTGCCGCCGCGTCGCGGTCCAGCTGGGCGCCGTCGAAGACCTTAACGGCCACTTGCTGCTCGTAGGCGCCGTCGGCGCGGTGCGCGCGGTAGACGCGGCTCATCCCGCCGATGGCGATCTCTTCGTCGAGTTGCCAGGCTCCCAGGCGCTTGCCGGCCAGGTCGAAATCCGTCGGTGGGGGACCGGACTCCAGGAAATCACCGCTTTCTCGGTCGGCCGCAAGCAACTGCAGAACGCGTTCGCGAACTTCCGGACGATCCGGGCAATGCTCGGCCAACCAGTTGAGCCTGCGATCCTCGGGCTGGTCGAGGCAGTCCGGCAGCAGCCTCAGGGCCGCCGCGTCTGGGTCGGCCGGCAGCTCGCCCGGGAGTTCCGGATCGCTCAAGCGCCTTTCCTCGGAATCGAACGCTCGCCCAGCTCGAGAAACAGCCAGGAGCGGGCCGCGCGCCAGTTTCGGTTGATCGTCGCCTCCGAGACGGCCAGGACCGAGGCGATTTCCTCGGTCGTCAAGCCGCCGAAGTACTTCAGCTCAACGATCTGCGCCTGGCGCTGGTCGAGCGATTCCAGGCGTTGGAGCGCCTGGTCGAGCGCCATCAGGTCGACACTCCGGTCGACATCGTCCATGGCCTGCAGGAACACCGTCGGCGATTCCGGCATCTGCCGCTTGGCGGCCTGG
>JAZBPT010000248.1:0-4052 GCA_036351755.1 Wenzhouxiangella sp.
CAGCCAACCAGCCAACGAACCAACGAACCAATGAACCAACCGTGACCGACGCCGTACGACTCGACAAATGGCTCTGGGCCACCCGCTTCTTCAAGACGCGGGGTCAGGCCCAGCAGGCGATCAAGGGCGGCAAGGTCGACATCAACGGGGCTTCGCCCAAGGCCTCGCGCCTGGTGCGCTGTGGCGACCGGCTGCTGATCACCAAGGGCGAGATACGCTTCGAGGTCGTGGTCGATGAAATCGGCGAAAAGCGGGTGTCCGCCCCGCTGGCCCAGGCCATGTACACCGAGACCGGTGCGAGTCGCGCGGCGCGCGAGCGCCTGGCCGAAGAGCGTCGCCTGGAGAAGGCGGCCGGTCTGGCGCCCTCGCGCCGGCCCGACAAGCGGGAGCGCCGCAAGCTGAGACAGTTCAACCGGGGGGACTGATCAGCGCTCCTCCAGCATTTCGGAGATGTCGATCTTCCCGGCCTTCAGCAGCTCGGTGACCGACTCGGCGCTGGCGGGGCGGGTGAGCAGGTAGCCCTGGACCCGCGTGCAACCGAGTTTTCGCACGGCGCGGAGCTGTCCGGGGGTCTCGATGCCCTCCGCGACGGTGGCCAGGCCCATGGCGCCGGCCAGCAACACGATGGTTTCGACGATGTTTGCGTCGGCCGGATCGGTGACCATGTCGCGCACGAAGCTCTGGTCGATCTTCAGCGCGTCGACGGGCAGTTGCTTGAGTTGGCTGAGCGACGAGAAGCCGGTGCCGAAGTCGTCGATGAAGATCCGGATTCCGTGTTCCCGCAATCGTGCCAGGTTGGCGGCGCTTTCGCCGGCGTGGTGCATCGCGGCGCTCTCGGTAATCTCGAGTTCCAGTGCCGATCCGTCGAGTCCGTGCCGCTCCAGGCTGTCCAGCACGCGATCGACCAGGTCCGGGGACTGCAGTTCGCGTGCCGAGACGTTGAGAGTGACCGGCACGGCAAGGCCCTGACTGCGCCAGCGCATTGCCTGTTCACAGGCGATTTCGCGCTCGGCGATGGCGTAACGCAGTTCGCGCTCGAGACTGACATGAGCGAGCACGTTCGATGCCTGCTCGGGTTCGAACAGGCACCAGCCCGTCTGGCCATCCTTGGCGCGATACATCGCGATGTCGGCGTGCTTGAGAAGTTCGGCAGATCGCGTCCTTCTTCGGGGTAGTTTACGAGGCCGATGCTGGCGCCGAGACGGGTGCTGACACCCCGGACCGTGAACGGCTCCTCCAGTGCCTCGATGATCCGCTCGGCGATGCGCTGCATCTGGCCGACACTTGTGTCGGGCAGGAGGAAGGCGAACTCGTCGCCCCCCAGGCGGGCGACGGTGTCGCATTGTCGCAGACAGCCGCGAAGCCGCTTTGCCACTTTCGACAGCACCTGGTCGCCGGTCTCGTGACCCTGCGTATCGTTGATGTCCTTGAAGCGATCCAGGTCCATGTACATCACGCCCTCCGGCCGCCGCTCCCGCCCGCCGGCCTGCAGTAGCGCTTCGGCACTTTCCTGGAGCAGCCGACGGTTGGGCAGGCCGGTCAGCAGGTCGTAGCGCGCGAGTTCTTCTATCTTGCGCTCGGTGATGTCGTTCCACACCACGTGCAGAATCCGTCGACCGCCACCGCAGACAGCCGGGCTTCCACGGGAAAAAGACGATCATCGGCGTCGCGGTGTTGCGTGACGAGGATCTCCGGACGCTCGCCCACATCGTCTCGCAGTCGCTGCCAAAGCGATTCCAGGGCGTCCGGCGAGAGCTCTGCCTCGATGTCGGAAATTCGCAACTCGGTGAGCCGTTCGTTCGAGTATCCCAGGCGCTGCGCCACTCGCCGATTGGCCGTCTGCAGCCGCCGGCGGTGTCGAAGATCATCAGTCCCAGCGGCGCGCGCTCCAGCGCCTCGCCGAGTAGCTCGGTGGAGCTTGAGTCCGCTGCCCGGCTTCGGTTCAGCATGATTGCAGCCTTCGGCGTGCGCGCCTGGCGGTACCCATCCTTTCCGTTACTACTATGCTGGTGCATGCGGCGGTGCAATCGCGCCCGGGTGCATAAGAAAAGACTTATAATTGAGAGCCGGAAAACACCGGTGCCCTGCAAGGGCCCCTCGGAGCAACCGCTTGTACAACGCCGATCGGACGTGGCTGACGATACTGCTCCTGGCGGCGCTCGGCTTGCGTTCGCTGGTGGCCGACGGCTACATGCCCGACGAGCAGGGCGCCGTCACCCTTTGCACCCCGGAGGGCATGGTGTCGGTGGTCATCGACCCCGATACCGGGGAGCCGGTCGAGGTCGAGGCCTCGCTCACTGGTGAATGCCCCTGGGCCCATGCTTTCTTTCCCGGTGCGCTTCTGGCCTCCGCGCCTTCCCTGCCGGCGCACCACCCGGCAGTTCGCTCGACACAAGACCCCGTCCGCAGCCCCACGTCCCATGCCTCGGCCGGCCTGCCACACGTTCGCGCGCCGCCCGCGCTTCCCTGCTGAACGAATCGAATCCGAAAAGAGCGAGCCTGCGGCTTCGGCCGTATCGCTTGCGACTGATCAGCAAGAGGAAGAATCCCAATGAGAAATCGTGTCTCCGGCGGCCTGCTGGCCGCCGTGTTGTGCCTGCCCGCATGGGCCGGCGAAGTCCCCGTCGCCGGCACCGAGGAGCGGGAAGAAGCAGCTTCGAAGGAGCCGACGGTCGCCGAGCTCCTGCAGGAGCGGCTCGCGCTCAGCCCCGTCGTGGTGACCGCGCCGGTCATGAGCGATCCCTTCCGCGTCACGACGGATCCCCGCCAGCCGCGCCTGCCCCTGCCGGCCCATGACGGCGGCTCCTACCTGAAGTCGATTCCCGGCTTCGCGCTTTCGCGCAAGGGCGGGACCAGCGGCGATCCGGCCCTGCGCGGCCTGGGCGGTTCGCGACTGAACATCCTGCTCGACGACGCCACGGTGCTGGGGGGCTGCGGTTCGCGCATGGATCCCCCCACGGCCTATGTCTACCCCGAAGCCTTCGATCGCATCGAGGTGATCAAGGGGCCCCAGTCGGTTCGCTACGGCGTGTCCGCGGCAGGCGTGGTGCGCTTCGACCGGGAGGATCCCGTCTTCGAGGGCCCGACCCGTCGAGGCTATTTCGGCGCGACGGCCGGCAGCTTCGATCGGCGCGACGGCAACGGGGAGTTCCTGCTCGGCTCTCGCCGCGGCTACGCGCGTTTCATCGGTACTTGGTCGAGTCGCGACGACTACCGGGACGGCTCGGCCGAACGCATCCATTCGCAATACGAGCGCTGGAGTGGCAGCCTGCTGGCCGGATGGACACCCGGCGATCACACCCGTATCGAGTTGGGTATCGAGCGCAGCGACGGTGAAGCGGCCTACGACGACCGCATGATGGACGGCACGCGCTTCGACCGCAGCGGCTACAGCCTGCGGGTCGTGCGAAGGGACATCACGCCCTGGTTGCGCGAGCTCGAACTGCTGCTTTTTCACAACTATATCGATCACGTCATGGACAACTACACGCTGCGCGAGCCGCCGATGATGCCGATGGTGCGGTTTCCCGACCGGCGGACCCAGGGCGCGCGCCTGAGCGGGCGGCTCCGTCCGGGCGAGGACCTGGTGGTGCACGCGGGCGTCGACTGGATGCGCAACCGTCATCGCGACGGCATGCTGCGGGGGCCGGCGGTGGCCGGCTTCGACGAGGCCCCCAGAACGGATACCGCGCGGTTCACGGACGCCGGCGCATTCGTCGAAATCGAGCGATCCCTGGACGAGCGCCGCAAGACGGTGCTGGGAGCTCGAATCGACCACAGCCGCAGCCGGGCCCTGCTCGACGGCTTCGGCGGCGCGGATGCCGGCGAACGCCGCAGCGGCCAGCAGATCAGTGCCTTCGCCCGCTATGAGCATCGACTGGCGAGCCGGCCGCTGGCCTTCTACGCCGGCCTGGGTCGCGCCGAGCGGGCGCCCGACTACTGGGAGCGAGAACGCGTGTTCGGCCTCGACAGCGAGGTCCTGACCCAGCTCGACGCCGGGGCCCGCTATCGCGGCCGGCGCCTGAGCGCGACCCTGTCGATGTTCTACGGAA
>JAZBPT010000249.1:0-22627 GCA_036351755.1 Wenzhouxiangella sp.
GCCGCATCCCTGACCGGAGCCGAAGACCGCGGCTCGGCTTCCCTGAAGGTGATCGCCGACCATATCCGCGCCTGCGCCTTCCTGATCGTCGACGGCGTCTTGCCGTCCAACGAGGGCCGCGGCTACGTCCTGCGCCGCATCATCCGCCGCGCCATCCGCCACGGCTACAAGCTCGGCTGCGAGGACCTGTTCTTCAGCCGCATGGTCGCGCCGCTGGCCGAAGTCATGGGAGACGCCTATCCCGAGCTGGTCCAAAAGCAGAATTTCGTCACCGACGTGCTCGAACGCGAGGAGCAACGCTTCGGCGAGACCCTGGACCAGGGCATGAAGCTGCTCGAAGGCGTGATTGCCGATCTCGACGGCAGGGAGATTCCCGGCGACGTGGCCTTCAAGCTTTACGACACCTACGGCTTTCCGGTCGACCTCACGCGCGACATCGCCCGCGAGCGCAAGCTGACGGTTGACGAGGAAGGCTTCGAGCACGCCATGAACCAGCAGCGCGAGCGCGCGCGGGCGGCCGGCAAGTTTACCGGCGCCGACGGCATGCCGGCCGAGCTGATCGCCGAGTTGCCGGCGACGCGCTTCCTGGGCTACGAACAGCACGCCGTCGACGACGCCGAAGTGCTGGCCATCCTGGTCGAGGGCAAGCCGGTCGATTCGCTGTCCGCCGGCGACGAGGCCGTGCTCGTGCTCGACCGCACGCCCTTCTATGCCGAATCGGGCGGGCAGGTCGGCGACACGGGCCGCCTCGAGGGCCGGGGCGGTCGTTTCGAAGTTTCCGATACGCGCAAGTTCGCCGGGGCCTTCCACGGCCATGTCGGCCGCCTGGCCGACGGCTCACTCAAGATCGGCGATCGCCTGTCGGGGCAGATCGACTCGCAGCGCCGGGCCGACATCGTGCGCCACCATTCGGCCACCCACCTGCTTCACTCGGCCCTGCGGACGGTGCTCGGCGAGCACGTCCAGCAGAAGGGTTCGCTGGTTGCCCCGGACCGGCTGCGCTTCGACTTCTCGCACCACGCGCCGGTCAGCGAAGAGGAGCTGGCGGAAATCGAGCGCCTGGTCAACGAGCAGATCCAGGCCAACGTCGCCGCCGAGGTGCGCGAAATGCCCTTCGACGAGGCGATCGAGGCCGGCGCGCTGGCCTTCTTCGACGAGAAATACGGCGACGACGTGCGCGTGTTGCGCTTCGGCGATTTTTCCATGGAGTTGTGCGGCGGCACGCACGTCAACCGCATGGGCGATATCGGCCTGTTCAAGATCGTCTCCGAGACCGGCATTTCCGCCGGCGTGCGCCGCATCGAGGCGGTGGCCGGGCGCGTGGCCGTCGACTGGCTGCAGAAGCTCGACCACTCGGTGCGCGAGGCAAGCGGTCAGCTCAAGACCAGCCCGGAGCAGCTCTCCGACCGAATCGGCCAGCTCCTGGGGCGCTCGCGTGAGCTGGAGAAGGAACTCGAGCGGCTCAAGGGCAAGCTGGCCTCGGCGGCGGGCTCCGACCTGGCCTCGCAGGCGGTCGATGTGGCGGGCGTGAAGCTCATCGCCGCCCATCTCGAGGGCGCCGACCCGAACAGCCTGCGCGATACCGTCGATCAGCTCAAGAACAAGATCGGCTCGGGCGTGATCGTGCTCGGCACGGCCGCGGGCGGCGGCGTGCGCCTGGTCGCGGGCGTGACCAAGGATCTCACCGGCAAGCTCAAGGCCGGCGACCTGGTCAACCATGTCGCCGGCCAGGTCGGCGGCAAGGGCGGCGGCCGACCCGACTTCGCCCAGGCCGGTGGGAGTGACGCCTCGGCCCTGCCGGCGGCGCTGGATTCGGTGGCGAACTGGCTGCGGGAGCGCCTCTAGCAAGGGCGGTGCCGATGGGTCTCACGCCAAGGCGCCAAGGCGCCAAGACCGCCAAGACAGACGAAGTTTGGGTGCTGGATCGAAGCTGAAGCCGGTCATCACAGCGGCTTTGCAAAGCATCATGAAACTTGCTTTCTCTTGGCGATCTTGGCGCCTTGGCGCCTTGGCGTGAGATCATGTGCCCGAGCCGGAAAATCGGCATGCGAGATCGCATCTCCTTCGGTATAATGCGCGGTTTCCGGAGAGGTGGCAGAGTGGTTGAATGCGCCGGTCTCGAAAACCGGTAACGGGTTTTCCCCGTTCGAGGGTTCGAATCCCTCCCTCTCCGCCACTCTTTACAGTCGAGCTCCACACCCGCAAGATGGCGCTTGAAGGGTCCGAAGACAGGGGAGGCGGGCCGCTCGGGTCGCGAGCATCACATGTCTGATCGATCATCATGCAACTGACCAAGTGCGCCGTCGTCGGAGTGGGTTATCTGGGCTGTTTCCACGCCCAGAAATATGCCGCTATCGACACCGCCGAGCTGGTCGCCGTGGTCGACATCGACGAGCAGGCGGCCCACCGCTCGGCCGACGACTGCGGCTGCCGCGCCCTGACCGACTATCGCGACATCATCGGCGAGGTCGATGCCGTCTCCATCGCCGTGCCCACGGTTCGTCACTACGACATCGCCCGCGACTTTCTCGATGCCGGTGTCCACGTGCTGCTGGAAAAACCCATCGCGAGCACGCTGGAGGAGGCCCGGGCACTGACCCGCCTGGCGCGTGAGCGCGGCGTGGTCTTCCAGATCGGCCACCTCGAGCGCTTCAATGCCGCGTTCCTGGATCTCGGCGGCTTCGAGCTCAGCCCGCTGTTCATCGAGTCGCACCGGGTGGCGCCGTTCAAGCCGCGCTGCACGGACGTCAACGTGGTGCTCGATCTCATGATCCACGACATCGACCTGATCCTGGGTATGGTCAACAGCCCGGTGCGCTCGCTGGCGGCCAACGGCACCTCGGTGCTTTCCGACGAGCTGGACATCGTCAACGCCCGCCTGGAGTTCGAGAACGGCTGCGTGGCCAACGTCACCTCCAGCCGGGTGAGCGTGAAGTCCGAGCGGCGCATGCGCATCTTCCAGCCCGAAGCCTACATCTCGATCGATTTCCAGAACTGCGGTCTGGCCGTTCATCGCATCGGCGAGCGCGAGATGTTTCCCGGCGTGCCCGAGATCCTGCGCGAAGAGTCTTCCTTCGAGGAAAACGACGCGCTCAGGCGCGAGATCGAGTCCTTCGTCTCGGCCGTGCGTGACGGCACGCCCGTGGTCGTCACCGGCGAGGACGGCCTGCGCGCCCTGGAGACGGCCATGCATATCTCGGCCATGGTGGATTCCCGCCCCGCGACTGGTGAAGTGCGTTCGGCATGAGGCCGATTCCCATGGTTGACCTCGGCGTTCAGTACGAGCGTCTCAAGCCCGAAATCGACGCCGCCATTGCCGAGGTGATGGCGGGCACTCGCTATATCCTGGGCCCCAATGTCCAGGCGCTCGAATCCGAGCTCGCCGATTTCCTGGGCGTGGCCCATGCCGTCAGCTGCGCTTCCGGAACGGATGCGCTGCACCTGGCGCTGCGCGCTGCCGGTATCGGGCCCGGTGACGAGGTGATCACCTCGCCGTTCACCTTCATCGCCACGGCCGAGGCGATCTGCTACTGCGGCGCCGAGCCGGTGTTCGTCGACATCGACCCGCGCACGTTCAACCTCGATCCCGACGGCGTGGCCGAGGCGATCGGCGAACGAACCCGCGCGATCCTGCCCGTCCACCTGTTCGGCCAGCCCGCCGACATGGCGGCGCTGTCGGCTTTGGCCGAAGCGCGAGGGCTGATCCTGATCGAGGACTGCGCCCAGAGCTTTGGCGCCACGCATGAAGGACGCCAGACCGGCAGCATCGGCCGGGCCGGCGCCTTCAGCTTCTTCCCCAGCAAGAACCTCGGCGCCTGCGGCGACGGCGGCCTGATCACGACCAGCGACGACGAGCTGGCCGACGAGATCCGGATGCTGCGCAACCACGGTCGCCGCGTGGACGGCTACCAGCACGAAGTGGTCGGCTACAACAGCCGGCTGGACGAACTGCAGGCCGCCATCCTGCGCGTCAAGCTGGGCCATATCGAGGAATTCAATCGCCAGCGTCGGCGCGTGGCCGCCGGTTACGGCGAGCGCTTGTCCGACACGGCGCTCGAGATGCCCTTCGAAGACGGCCTCGGCCGGCATGTCTACCACCAGTTCACGATGCTGGTGCCGGAAGGTCGGCGCGATGAACTGCAGGCCGCCCTGAGCGACGCCTCGATCGCCAGCGCCGTCTACTATCCGACGCCGCTGCACCGCCAGCCGGCTTTCTCCGGCTACAGCCGCGCAGGGTCGCTGGCCCACAGCGAGTCGGTCGCCGAGCGCTGCCTGTCCCTGCCGATCTTTCCGGAGATGACCGAAGAACAGATCGACCGCGTCGCCGATACCCTGAAGGCGGCACTCTGATGCCGGAACGGACGCGAAGCGTCATCCCGGCCCCAGAGCCGGGACTTTCCAACCGAAGGCGCCACGCCATGGAAGGCCCCGGATCAAGTCCGGGGCGCCGAGCCGTTCCCTGAAACCTGAAACCTGAAACCTGGCAGCCATGACCCCCAACGATTTCGTCACCCACTTCGGCAAGACCCGCGCCTCCGCCATTCTTCGCACCGACGACGCCGATGCGGCCCTCAAGGCCATGGAAGCGGCGATCCGGGGCGGATTCACGATCTGCGAGTTCACGCTGACCGTCCCCAGGGTTTACGAATTGATTGCCGATTTCTCCCGGCGTTATCCCGATGTGCTGTTCGGGGCCGGGACCGTGCTCACCGTCGACGAAGCCGAGAAGGCAGTCGAAGCAGGTGCCCGGTTCCTGGTTTCGCCGGTGACCGACGAGGCCGTGATCGAGGCCGCAGGGCGCCTCGGCGTCGCCGCCATGCCGGGTACGCACACGCCCACGGAGATGCTTCGCGCCCACCGCGTCGGAGCGGGGCTTCAGAAGCTGTTCCCGGCGCCGGGGATCGGTCCGGATTTCGTCAAGGCCTGCCTGGGGCCGATGCCGTTTCTCAATATCGTGCCGACGCACGGTGTGACCGAGGAGAACGCGGCGGACTGGCTGGCTGCCGGCGCCCACGGCATCGGGTTCGTGGCGCCGCTGTTCGATCCGCAGCTTGTCGCCGCGGGCGATTTCGATGCGATCGAGGAGCGCGCGGGCCGCCTGCTTTCCGCACTCGATCGCTGAGCGGCGGCTTGCTTGACCGGCCTGACTACCAGGCCGCCATTCCGGCCGCCCGTGAGCTGGCCCGGAGCTTGACCAGCGCTTCCACGATGGGCTCGACCGGACGCGCCAGGCCTTCGTTGCGTTCGACGATGCGGCCCTGGGCATCCAGCAGGGTGACCACGTTGCTGTGGTCGAATGTGCCGTCCCCGTTGTCCCGATACCGAACCCCCAGCATGGCCGCCAGCGTGCGGATGTCGGCAGGGTCGCCGTGCAGGAATTGCCAGCGTTTCGGATCGACCTCGTAGTCGGCGGCGTAGTCGGCCAGGCGTTCCGGTGTGTCGCGGGTCGGGTCGAAGCTGACGATCACCACCTGCAGCTCATCTCGGATCGCGTCGGGCGCGGCGCGGTCGATCCGGCGCGCGTCGTTGACCAGTACCGGGCAGGCGGTCGTGCACGAGCCGTAGATCATGGTGATGATCGTCGGCCGGCCGGCCAGTTCTTCGAGCTTGAATACCTGACCTGCCTGGGTCTGCCAGGCCGCGTCGAGGTGGAACAGGGAGTGTCCGTGCTCGACAGGCTCGGCCAGCATCGGCGTGTGGTGGGCGTGTGCATCGTGGCCGGCATGCCCCGAGTTCGGGGTTTCGGCCTGGGTCACGGCGGCCAGCAGCGTGCCGGCCATCAGGGTGAGCGTGAACGGTTTCATGATCCTACTCCGGGTCGTAGGCACACCGGAAACCCAGCGTGCTCGTCGTCGTGTCGGGCTGGTAGTTGCTGCGCGACTGGAAGCGCAGGAACGTGGCGTAGTGGGCTTCGTCGAACTCCGGCAGGAAGCGTGCGGTGTCGCCGCAGGAGCCGGTCAGCAGGTCGATATCGTCGCCGCGGCCGAGCACGAGCTGAAAGTCTTCCACCCATTCGAGCACCAGCCCGTGGAGGTCGTGGATGCCCAGCCCGGGGGCCGGGCCTTGGGATACCGGGCGCAGGGCGCCGGCACCGGGGTTGGCGTACCAGCTGAACAGCTCGTGCGCGTAGTCCTCGGGCGCGACGCCGAGCGTCTCGCGCTGTTTCTCGGAGGCGTACTCCCACTCGGTCATGGTCGGCAGGCGGCCGCCGATTTCGCGGCAGTAGGCGCGGGCGGCATACCAGGACACGCGGGTGACGGGCCGGTCGGGGGCGGCGTTGCCTTCCCCCAGCGCGTCGGCTTTTGGCCAGTGCGACAGGTAGCGGGCATCGCGGAAGATGCCCGGAGCCCGGTCGCGCCGCCATTCGGGCTTGGCGCGAACGAAATCGAGAAACTCGCCGTTGGTCACCTGCCGAACATCGAGCAGGAAGTCGTCGACCCGTCCGGGGGCTCCGGTGTCTTCCTGCACGATGGGCAGACCCCAATCTCCGCCGCCGATGAACACGATGCCGGTGTCTTCGGCCGCGACTGCCGGCGGCAGGGCGAGCGTCAGGATGATCAGCAGGGTGCGCATGGCGACGGCTCCGTTCGGCACGGGCTTACTGGCGAGGACCGGCGACCAGCGTGCCGGCGGCGCCGCGTTCGGCGTCGGCGAATTCGTGGTCGACGATCTTGTAGCTGCCTTGCTCGGGCACGATGAAGTCCATGACCGCACCGTTGCTCGCGCCGAGCAGGACCGTCTGCATGCCGCGCCATTCGTTTTCGACGTTGCCCTCGTACCAGACGCGGTCGAAGATGGCGCCGATGACGTGGAAGCTCGAGGTGCCGCTGGGGCCGGCGTTCAGCACGTAGAGACGAACCCGTTCACCCGCATTGGCGCGCAGGGGCGCATCGTGCAGGGCGTTGACGTGGCCGTTGAAGGTGACCTGGCTCGGGTCGCGCGCCATGGCCGCGGCATGGTCGTAGCGGTAGCCGCCGCTGTAGTCGTCCTCGGTGAGGTAGAACTCCGACTGCACCAGCACGTACTCGCGGTCGGCCTCGGTGGGATAGCCCCCCTTCGGCGAGACCACGACGGCACCGTACTGGCCCTGGGCGGTGTGCATCAGGACGCTGGGCGTGCCGCAGTGGTACATGTAGACGCCGGGGTAGTTGGCCACCCAGTCGAACTGGATGGTTGCGCCCGGAGGAATCGTCTGCCACTTGTCGTTGGCCGCCACGGTGCCGCTGTGGAAGTCCATGGAGTGCGGCATGGGGCTGACCGCGGGCTGGTTGTTCTGGATGGGGTTGGCCTGCACCTGGGCGAAGAACGGGCTGCCGCCCGCGACCGGCTCGGTGATGACCACCGGCTCATCGGAGCGGTTCTTCATGGTGAAGACGATGCGGTCGCCCTCGCGCACGTGCAGGGTGGGGCCGGGCACGCTGCCGCCGAAGGTCCAGGCATTGTAGAACTTGCCGGGCGCGACCTCGATCTGCTGGGCGATGACGTCCATGCGCACTTCGTGCGTGCGGTTGCCGTCGTAGTCGAGTTCGGCCAGGTTCGGCACGGCCGTGAGGGTGTCGCCGACCACCGGCGGGCCGCTGTAATCCTCGGTGTAGACGCGCGCTTCGGGCAGGCCGAAGATCTTGCCGTCGACGATGAACTCGCCGTCGTGGACGAGACGGTCGTCGGCGTTCAGGCCGCCGGCGGCCAGGCTCAGGACCAGCGCGGCGGTGACGATGGTCGGGGACTTGAAGAGTTTCATTTTGCAGCTCCTTTACGAGCGGAATTTTTCAGTCGCTGAAATGCTTAACATGCATTTCATGTACATCTTAAGGATTGGAGGCGGGCGGCGATTTGACCAGGGTCAAAAGGAGTCGATTTTCGGGTGGGTTCTTTCGCTCGAGCCGAGGTACCGGCGGACGACGATACGAAGCTTACGCCCGCCGCGATAATCCATATTGATCGAGATCAGAGCGGTCAGGCACCGGGCAGGACATCGTCGCCGTCCTCGCACAGGGGCAGGTCGGGCCGCCGGTCGCGCTCCGGCAACTGTCGGCGAATGCCGTGCAGTGCGGTGCGCAGTCCTTCCTCGAGTACCGGGTGGTAGAAGGGCAGTCGCAAGGCGTCGACGACATGCACTTCCTGCTGGATGAGCCAGGCGAGCTCGTGAGCGAGATGCTCGGCGCCGGCGCAGGCCATTTCGGCGCCGATGAGCCGGCCGGCTTGGTCGGCATGGACTTTCAGGAGGCCGCGGGCGCGCCCCATGATGATGGCGCGGCCCTGGCGGGCGAAATCGCAGCTGCCCGTCAGCGCGTCCGCCGGCAGTTCGCCGCTCCTTGCGCCCGCCCAGGCAACCTGGGGTTCGGTGAAGACGATGCCCATCGGCACGCGCCGGGCTATGCACTCGGCTTCCGGGTGCAGGGCCTGCCAGGCCGCGAGCCGGCCCTCGTCGGCGGCCTCGTGCATGATCGGGCGGATGCCGTTGATGTCGCCGGCGAACCAGACCGGCGCATCGCCGGCGCGCAGCGTCTCGGCGTCGATCCGGGGCAGCCCGTTGTCGGAAAGCGGCACGCCGAGCGTCTCCAGGCCCAGCGCCTCGATGGCGGGGCGCCGGCCGACCGCGGCGACCACCATATCGACTTCGAAGGTCTCCTTGCCGAATCGGATGGCCACGCCGTTGGCGCCCGGCTCGGGGTTCGCGTCCCCTCCGTCGTGCAGGTGCAGCTGCTCAGCGAAGGCCTCGCGCAAGGCGTCGTTGATTTCGGAATCCGCTATGCCGGCCAGGCCCGGATCGCGACCGAAGAGATGGACTTCCACGCCGAGCATAGCCAGGCCCTGTCCGATTTCGCAGCCGATGGCGCCGGCGCCGATGACGCCCACGCGAGACGGAATGTCTTTCATCTCGAACAGGTCGTCGCTGGTCAGGAGGCGCTCGCCCAGGGCCCGCCAGGCATCGGGCACGAAAGGCTGGGTGCCGATCGCCACGACGAAGCCGTCGGCGGTGTAGGACGTGCCGCCGACCTCGATTCGGTCGGGCCCGGTGAAGCGGGCCGCCCCTTCGACGTAGCGATTGCCCATCTTCTCCACGGCACGGACGGGGCCGGCGGCGAACCGGTCGCGTAGTTCGCGCACCTGCTGCATGACCCGCGCACCGTCGAGCCGGGGCGGCGGTCCGCCCAGCAGGCCGTCGCGATGAAGGGCGCGCGCCGACGACACGTCGCGCGCGGCCTGCAGCAGGGCCTTGGAGGGCATGCAGCCGACGCGCGCGCAGGTTGTCCCCAGCGGGCCGGGATCGACCATCAGCACGTCGTCGGTCACTGAGGAGGCCTGTTTCCAGGCGCTGAGGCCGGCGGTGCCGGCCCCGAGAATGATCAGGCGATGGTGCGGCATGTTCGCGCTCCGGAGAACCAGTCGGGATCTCCAGATTAACGCGATCAGCGGTGCCAGGTCAGGCTGAGCATCGCCCAGCGACCCGGCTCGGCCAGCAGGGGCAGGGTCGGGTCGTCCGGGGTGCGCCCGATCACGCGACCCGTGCGCCAGTACTGACGGTCGGTGAGGTTGAACAGGCCCAGGCCGACTTCCAGGTCCTGCCTCGGAAACCATCGCGTGAGCCAGTCCACTGTCGCGTAGCCGGGAGCCGAGAACAGCGGTTCGCCCTCCTCGTCGACCAGTTCCCGTTGTCCGCGGGCCGCCGTGGCGACCAGGCGGGTCTCGATGCTCGCGTCCGGCGACTGCCAGGCGATCTCGACGATCACGCCGGGTGGCGAAGTGCCGGGCAGGTTGCGTCCGGTATTGCGATCTTCGCCGCGCGACCACTCGCCGGCGAGCTCAGCGCTGAATCCGCCCCCGAGACGCTGGCGCAGGCGCAGTTCCCCGCCTTCGATGCGCACGCGGTCGCGGTTGACCGACTGGAACAGGAGAAATCCGCTGGCCGGGTCGAAGCCCAGCGGCGCGCGGGTCTGGATGAAGTTCTCGTAGTCGTTGCGGTAGAGCGCCAGCTCGGCGAGCGTGTCGCGGCCGCGCCAGCGGAAACCGGCTTCGAAGGTGCGGCCCTTCTCGGGCTCTAGATCCGGATTGGCGATCGCGCGCACCCGGAATTGCGGGTACTCCAGTCCGATGTTGACGTCCTCGAAGGGCGGGGCGCGCAGGCCGCGAGCGTACTGGGCGAAGAGCTCCATCGACTCGCCGAATGGCCAGACCAGGCCCAGCTTGGGCAGCCAGCTGCTCGTTGTCAGCTCGGTCGTCTCCGCTTCAGGGAACGACGACTCGAACAAGGGATCGTCGAGCAGGGAAAGGTCGTAGTATTCGTAGCGAATGCCGGGACTGAGCGTCGGCCCGCCCTGCCACAGGCGGATCTCGTCGTGCAGGTAGACGCCCAGCTCGTCGATCCGGCTGCGCGGGAAGTCTCGCAGCGGGAAGCTCTCGCCGATGATGGTCTTCGTCGTCTCGCCGGTGTCGAGGTTGGTCTGCAGGCCGTCGCGCTTGTTGACCACCTCCGAGCGGCTGAATTCGAAACCGTAGCCGAGGCGGTGGTCCCGACCCAGCCATTCGATCTCGGATTCCAGGTCGGCGCCGATGCCGGTCGTTTCCTGGCGGAACTCGAAGCGGCGGAAGACGTCCACCGGCGGCGCGGCGTTCGGACGAATGTCGTCGGTTTCCTGGAGTACGTCGGTCAGCTGGTGCCAGGCGCGCCAATGCCCCCGCGCGACCGGACCGAAGGGCGCCAGATCCTGGTCGAGCAGGATGCGCCACTGGTGGCGCCGGTCGTTGCCGAGCAGCGCTTCGGTGAAGACCAGTCGGCCGCTGCCGATCATGGCCCGGATGTCGGCATCGCGGGTTTCGCGCATTCCGTCGAGCGTGAGCCGGATCCGGCCGGCGGCAGTATCCAGGCCGCCGCGCAGCAGCACCGCGGTGTGTTCGCGGTCGAGCAGGTCGATCGGCGTGTCTTCCGGTCGATCGGCCACCTCGGTTTCCGAACCCCGGCGCGTCGCGCCGGCGAGCAGGAAGTCGAAATCGCCGCTCCGGAACGCCAGGGCCGCAGTCACTCGGGCCCGGTCGCTGTCGGTCGCTCCGCTGAGCGAGATGCGCGTGCCGCGTCGGCCATCGGTGATGATGTCGCCGGCGTCGATGGTCGAGACCGCCACGACACCCCCGAGCGCCTTCGAGCCGTACAGCGTGGAGGCCGGGCCGCGGAGGATCTCCACGCGTTGTGCCAGCCCGAGCTCGAGAAGACCCCGGCCGGTGTCGGCGAAGCTGCCGATGTCGAACTGGTCGGAAACCGGCACGTTGTCGATCAGGACGGCCGTGCGGTTCCCGCCCACCCCGCGAATGCGGAAGCCGTTGAAGCCGAACCGGGTGCCGCCGCCGTCGAGGGTCACGCCCGGCTCGTAGCGGACCAGGTCTTCGGCGTCGAAGACCATGTCGCGGGAGAGCCGTTCACTGCCGATGATGGTGACGGTGCCGGCCACCTCGGAAAGCTGCCGTGGCTGGCGGTGCGCCACGACGGTGATGGGATCGAGTTCACGCGCCTGTTCGTCGCGATCGCCTTCGGTCTCGCTTTCGGTCTGCGCGCAAATGGCGGGCGCGAAGAGTAGGGCGGCCAGAATAAGGTTGATTCGATGCATTTTTCCTCGACTCGATGGTAAAGCGCCCCGGAAGACCGGGGCGCGCTGAAACGACTTGGAAGGACGGACTGACTAGTAGATGTCCTTGCGGGTGTTGTAGTTGTTGAACTTGCCGGTCGGCGTGATGATCCGCTCGCCCTTGATGACGTGCTTGAGCTCTCGGGTCTTGTCGTCGACGACCACGATGGCGGATTCTTCTTCCATGCCGGACCACACCGAGAACCAGACCTCGTCGCCGGCCATGTTGTACTCGGGTTGCACCACGCGCTTGGGTCCGGGACCGAGGTCGGCCCATTCGGCGATCGGCAGGACCTCGTAGCCGGCATCGAGGTTGTTGATGTCGAACACGGCCACGGTCTGCGACTTCTCGGCCTCGGGGTGCAGCGGCGTGTCGACCCAGAGGTTGTCCGACTCGGGATGGGTCTTGATGAACAGCGAGCCGCCGCCCTGGCCTTCCAGGATTTCCACCACCTGGAAAGCGTGCTCCGGATGGTTGTCGGGGTCGGTGCCGATGAGCGTGATGTTGGCGTTGCCCAGCGCGCTCGTGCCCCAGACCGGACCGTATTCCGGGTGGACGAAGTTGGCGCCGCGGCCCGGGTGCGGGATGCGTTCGACCGGGACGAGGGCTTCGAGCTCGCGGTCCTTGGCGTCGACCACGGCGATGCGGTCGGACTCGTTGGCGGCGGTCATGAAGTAGCGGCCGCTGGCGTCCCAGCCACCGTCGTGCAGGAAGGGCGCGGCGCCGATGGTGGTCACCTGCAAGTTGTCGATGTCCTCGTAATTGACCAGCAGAATCTGGCCGGTTTCCTTGACGTTGATGATGAATTCCGGGTGCTGGTGGGAGCCGACAATCGCGGCCACGCGGGGTTCTGGATGGTATTCCTGGGTGTCGACGGTCATGCCGCGCGTGGAGACGATCTTTTTGGGCTCCAGGGTCTGGCCGTCCATCAGGACGTAGTGCGGCGGCCAGTACGCGCCGGCGATGGCGATTTCATCCTCGTAGCCCTCGTAGCGGGAATTCTCGACCGAGCGCGCTTCCATGCCGATCTTGATCTCGGCGACCACCTGCGGCGGGCTCATGTAGAGGTCGATGAGATCGACCTTGGCGTCGCGGCCAATGGTGGCGAAGTAGCGGCCGGAGCTCGAGGCGCGCGAGATGTGCACCGCGTAACCGGTCGGCACGTAGTTGATGACTTCCTTGCTGTCGCCGTCGATGATGGCGACTTCACCGGCGTCGCGCAGGGTCACGGCGAACATGTTGTCGACGTTGTAGTCGTGCTGCGGCTCTTCCGGGCGGTCTTCGGGCGCGACGTGCACGACCCAGCTTTCCTGCATTTCCGGCATGCCCCATTCCGGCGGCTGCGGAGGATCGTGCTGGAGGAAGCGGGCCAGCATGTCGATCTCTTCGTCGGTGAGTTCACCCGATGTGCCCCAGTTGGGCATCCCCGCCGGGGAACCGAAGTTGATCAGGGCCTTGAGGTATTCCGTGCCCTTTTCCTGAGTGATGTCGGTGGTCAGCGGCTTGCCGGTCGCACCCTTGCGGAGCACGCCGTGGCAGCCGGCACAGCGTTCGAAATAGATCTGCTGCGAGCGCTCGAACTCGGCCTCGGTCATGGCCGGCGCCCCGGGCGTTACCACCTGCTTGCCGCCTTCGATGGGTGAAGGCGAGCCGCGGTAGGCCATTTCACCTTCCGTGGCGCCGGGATGGCGTTCACCCTCGGCGCGGTCTTCCTGCCCAAGCTGTGCGCGCTGGGCGGCCACCTGCTCGGCCGTGATCATGGCGCCGTCATTGCCCCAGGAATTGAGGACGTAGGTCACGATATCGGCTACGTCCTGGTCGCTGAGATAGCTCATGGCCGGCATGACGCCGTTGTACGTCACCCCGTTGACGGTCAGTTCACCCTGGCGGCCCGCCAGTACGTTCTCGATCACATACTCTGCATTGCCCAGGATGTTGTCGTTGCCGGCAAGCGGGGGGAAGGCCCCGGGCAGGCCGTTGCCTTCTGCCTGGTGGCAGGCCTGGCAGTGCGTTTTGTAACCCTTCTCGCCGGCCGCCATGTCGCCCGCTGCCGACTTGGCGACTTCGGCGGCATGGACTTCGGCGTCCTGTTGCGCGGACGGGGACGAGGATGTTTCGGCCCCGCATGCCGTAGTCACGGCCAGGGAGAGTCCTATCGCCCCGAGCCAGTGTATGATGTACAGCGGTCTTTTCATGGTGTCTGCCCTCCAGTTGGGTGTGTCGGCGACTTGCCTGGGATCATCTTAGATGCTTTCGATATGCACCTTTTGAGCCAGATCAAATACGCCAGTCGAGGATCGTGCCGACGACCCTCTGCCAAGCTCCCTGCTACGAATCGTGCCACAATTGTGAATCAATTGCGCACGGCAAGCGAATTCAGCCCAAGGCTTGACAGATCGTCCCCGGGTCCCGATAATGCCCCGCTTCACAACGCGCCTGTAGCTCAGCTGGATAGAGTACCTGGCTACGAACCAGGCGGTCGGAGGTTCGAATCCTTCCAGGCGCGCCAAATCAGAAGAGGCCCCGTCTATATGGCGGGGCTTTTTCATTTCCGGAGCTTCGATTCGAACCTCCGACCAATAAACAATCGGTTCGACCATTGCGCGTAGCGCAATGACGCTGCAGCGATAGCTGCAGCCCGAAGGGCAAGCGGCCGCAGGCCGCGCAGCAATCCTTCCAGGCGCGCCAAATTCGAAGAGGCCCCATCCCCGGATGGGGCTTTTTCGTATCTCGTTGCCCCGGGCTTGGCCCGGGGTCTTCCCTGATGCTGGCGTCTTCGGTTGTGAGGTCCCGGCTCGGGGGCCGGGACGACGCTTCGCGTCGGTTCGGGGATCGGTGAGTGGTCATGTGGTGGTAACGTCTTGCTGAAAACCACTTGCCTGTGTCTTTGATGAATCGACCGACTGGAGCCTGCCTGTTCGTTGTCGTGTTTGCCGCGGCCGTTTCCGCGTTCGCCGGCGATGTCCGTGAAATCGACAGCCCGGCCGGGCCGGGCAGTCTTGCGCCCGCCATCACCGGGCTCGACGCCGAGCGGCTGATCCTGACCTGGCTCGAGCCGGGCGACGGCGGGCACGCCCTGAACTTCGCCGTGCTGGACGGGGATGGGTTCGGGCCCGCACGAACAATCGCCAGCGGCGAGGACTGGTTTGCCAACTGGGCCGACACGCCGGGACTGTTCGTGCTGCCCGGCGGCGACTGGGTAGCACATTGGTTGGTCAAGTCCGGGTCCTCGACCTATGCCTATGACGTCCTCACCGTGCGATCATCCAATGGCGGTGCCAGCTGGACCAAGCCGGTGTCGCCGCACCGCGACGGTACGCAGACCGAACACGGTTTCGTCAGCTATTACGCGCGATCCGATACAAGCGCCGGCCTGGTCTGGCTGGACGGGCGTCGGATGGCCGCCGAGAGCGACGACGGGGCCATGGCCCTGCGTTCGGCCGTGCTTTCGGGTAATGGTGGTCTTTCGGATGAGGTGTTGCTCGACGAGCGCGTCTGCGATTGCTGTCAGACGGCTTCGGCGATGACGTCGGCAGGCCCGGTGGTGGTCTACCGCGACCGAAGCGAAGATGAGATCCGCGATCACTACGTCGTGCGCCGGACGGAAGAAGGCTGGAGCGAACCGCGCCGCCTTCACGCCGACAACTGGCGTATCGGCGGTTGTCCGGTCAACGGCCCGGCGATGGTTGCCGACGGCGAGCGGGTGGCGGTCGCCTGGTTCACCATGCCGGAGGGGGAGCCCCGAGTGCACGTCGCGACGTCCGGCGACAGCGGACGCAGCTTCGAACTCGCCGATTCCGTCGGCGCGGGCTCGGCGCTGGGTCGCGTGGACCTGGCGCTTTCCGACTCGGGTTTCGTGCTGTCCTGGGTCGACCAGGTGGATCGATCGGGTGAGCTGGTGCTCGTCGCCTACGACTGGGGAGGTAAGCGGTTGTGGCGGGAACGAATCGAGGGCATCGACGCCGGTCGCGCCAGCGGCTTTCCGCGCCTCGGAATGTTGGCGGGCTGTCGCCCGGTGGTGGCCTGGACGGGCAAGTTCGAAGGTAAGCGACGGGTGCGGGTGGTTCGCCTGTCGCCCGGAAAGGCCTGTCACGGGCGCCCTGCAGGTTGACCGCCTATCAACGAGTGCGTAACATTGTCCGGCTTGGAATATCGGGGTGTAGCGCAGCCTGGTAGCGCAACTGCTTTGGGAGCAGTAGGTCACAGGTTCGAATCCTGTCACCCCGACCAGAACGCGTCGCCGGCACGTTGCGGCAAGCGGATTCAGGCGCCCGTAGCTCAACCGGATAGAGCATCGGCCTTCTAAGCCGGCGGCTGCAGGTTCGAGTCCTGCCGGGCGCGCCATCCCGTTCCAGAACGGGTTATAATGCCGGATTGGCGGCCGAGTGTCGCCAAGACAATTTGTTCTGTGGTGGGCGTAGCTCAGTTGGTAGAGCACTGGATTGTGGCTCCAGAGGTCGCGGGTTCAATCCCCGTCGCTCACCCCACCCGAGGGCCGTTAGCTCAATTGGTAGAGCAGCTGACTCTTAATCAGTAGGTTCGGGGTTCGAGTCCCTGACGGCCCACCATTTCTGCAGCCGGCCGGGTTCACCGGCCGGCTTCATTCGATACAGACCAACACTTCTAGAAGACACGAACATGCAGGTATCCGTTGAAAAGACCGGTGATCTGGAACGGCGCATGACCGTCCAGGTGCCCGGCGACAGCATTGACAGCAAGGTTTCCGGACGACTCAACGAGCTGCGTCGCCAGGTGCGGCTGAAGGGTTTTCGCCCGGGCCGCGTGCCGATGAACATCATCCAGAAGCGCTATGGCGACCAGGTTCGCGACGAGATCCTGCAGGAAGTGATGCAATCGAGCCTGCAGGAGGCGATCGGCGAGCAGGAGATGCGCGTGGCGGGCGTCACGCGCATCGAGCCCAAGCCGCGCGACGGGGAGGGTGACTTCGAATTCACCGCTGAGCTGGAAGTGTTTCCGGAAATGCCCGAGATCGAGGTTTCCGACCTGGAGATCGAGCGTCCCGAAGTCGAGATCGGCGAGGAAGACGTCGACAACATGATCGACACCCTGCGCGAGCAGCGCCGGACCTGGCACGAAGTCAGCCGCGCCGCCGAAGAGGGCGACCGTGTTCGCCTGGGCTACGTGGCCGAACTCGACGGCGAGAAGATTCCGGATGTCGGCGAGCACGAGATCGCGCCGGTGATCGGCAAGCTGTCGTCCTTCCCGGAGCTCGAAGAGCTGCTGCGGGGCGTGCAGGTGGGTGACGAGAAGGAAACGGAGCTGACCTTTCCCGAGTCCTACCGTCACGACAGCCTGGCGGGCAAGATCGCGCCGGTGAAGCTGCGGGTCAAGTCCGTAGAAGCCTCCGAGGTGCCCGAAGTCGATGACGAGTTCGCCGAAAGCTTCGGGGTCGAAGGCGGCGTCGAGCAGCTGCGTGCCGACGTCAAGAAGAACCTGGAGCGAGAGAAGCGCCAGGCGATCACCAACCAGATCAAGCAGGCCGTCACCGACGGCCTGGCCGAGCGTTACGGCGATCTCGGCCTGCCGGCCAGTGCGGTCGACCAGGAAATCCGCCAGATGCAGGAACAGATGCAGCAGCGAACCGGTCAGCAGCCGCCGCCGGCTGAGCAGTTCCGCGAGGGCGCAGAAAAGCGCGTGCGGCTGGGGCTCTTGCTGGCCGAAGTCGCCCGTCAGCACGATATTTCGATCGATTCCGGCCGCGTGCAGTCCAAGATCGAGGAGATGGCCGAAACCTACGATCAGCCCGAGCAGGTCATCGAGCTCTACCGCTCCGAGCCGCGCTTGATGGACCAGGTCGAGAACATGGTGCTCGAGGAGCAGGTCATCGACTGGGTTCTTGAAAACGCCGAGGTCAGCACCAAGTCCATTTCATTCAGCGAACTGATGGGTCAGGCATGAACGAGAAAGCCCTCAATCTGGTCCCGATGGTCGTCGAGCAGTCCGCTCGCGGCGAGCGGGCCTACGATATCTATTCCCGGCTCCTGAAGGAGCGGGTGATCTTCATCGTCGGGCCGATCGAGGACTATGCGGCCAACCTGATCGTGGCGCAGTTGCTCTACCTCGAGTCCGAGAATCCCGACAAGGACATCAACATCTACATCAATTCGCCGGGCGGCTCCGTGACCGCCGGCATGGCGATCTACGACACCATGCAGTTCGTCAAGCCGGACGTCGCCACGATGTGCATCGGGCAGGCCGCGAGCATGGGCGCCCTGCTGCTGGCTGCCGGGGCGCAGGGTAAGCGCTATGCGCTGCCTCACTCGCGGGTGATGATCCACCAGCCCCTGGGTGGCTACCAGGGCCAGGCTTCGGACATCGATATCCACGCTCGCGAGATCCTGAAAATGAAGGACACGCTCAACCGGATCCTGGTCAAGCACACCGGCCAGGGCCTGGAGACGATCGAGCGCGACACCGACCGTGACAAGTTCATGTCGGCCGATGATGCCCGGGAATACGGGCTGGTCGACGATGTCCTCAGCGACCGCCACTCACAATAACCGACGACGTTTTCGGTTAAACTCGGGTTCAATCAGTAGAACCGGGAAGATGTACGGAACATGAGCGAATCCCCCAGCGACGGCAAGATTCTCTACTGCTCGTTCTGCGGAAAGAGCCAGCACGAGGTGCGCAAGCTGATTGCTGGCCCCAGCGTCTACATCTGTGACGAGTGCGTCGAGCTGTGCAACGACATTATCCGGGAGGAGCTCGAGGGCGCCGGTGAGGCGGAGCGTGAACAGCTGCCGACGCCGCACGAAATTCACGACTTCCTGGACAACTACGTCATCGGCCAGCAGCCGGCCAAGAAAGTGCTTTCGGTGGCGGTCTACAACCACTACAAGCGCCTCGAGTCCTACAAGCACCGCGACGACGTCGAGCTGGCCAAGTCGAACATCCTGCTGATCGGCCCGACCGGTTCCGGCAAGACCCTGCTCGCCGAGACCCTGGCGCGCATGCTGAATGTTCCCTTCACGATCGCCGATGCCACGACGCTGACCGAGGCGGGCTATGTCGGCGAGGATGTCGAGAACATCATCCAGAAGCTGCTGCAAAAGTGCGATTACGATGTCGAAAAAGCGCAGCAAGGCATCGTCTACATCGACGAAATCGACAAGATTTCGCGCAAGGCCGAGAATCCCTCGATCACGCGGGACGTGTCCGGCGAAGGTGTCCAGCAGGCCCTGCTCAAGCTGATCGAGGGCACGATGGCTTCGGTGCCGCCGCAGGGCGGTCGCAAGCACCCGCAGCAGGAGTTCCTGCAGGTCGACACGCGCAACATCCTGTTCATCGTCGGCGGGGCGTTTGCCGGCCTCGATAAGGTGATCCAGGACCGCTCGAAGTCGGCCGGCATCGGTTTTCGTGCCGAAGTGCGCAACCCGGAATCGGAAGACATATCCAAGATCCTCACGGAGGTCGAGCCCGAGGACCTGATCCGCTACGGCCTGATCCCCGAATTTGTCGGCCGCCTGCCGGTCGTGGCTACGTTGACCGAGCTGGACGAAGGTGCGCTCGTGCGTATCCTCACCGAGCCTAAAAACGCGGTGGTCAAGCAGTTCTACAAGCTGTTCGAGATGGACAACTGCGAGCTGGAGGTCCGCGACGACGCCCTTCACGCCATCGCCCGCAAGGCTATGGCGCGCAAGACAGGGGCCCGCGGACTGCGCACGATCATCGAAAACGTGCTCCTCGACGTGATGTACGATCTGCCGTCGACCGACAACGTGACCAAGGTCGTCATCGACGAAGCCGTGATCAACGGCGAATCCGCCCCCTATCTCATCTACGAGAACCAGCCGCAGCGCGCCGGCGCTGAGTCCTGATCGGCGAGCGAATCCGCGCGCCGCGTTGGCTCTACCGGGTTGAATCGACCCGGTTCGGGGCCAATATCTGATTTCAGTTCACACCGAGCTTTCAGGGCCGTCCGGCCCGGAGCGTATTCAGAGAGATCAATGGCCGACTACGAAGTCAGCAATCCGAATCAGCCCCGCCAGCCCGTGCCGGTCCTGAGCCTGCGCGATGTGGTGGTTTATCCGCACATGGTCATACCGCTTTTCGTGGGCCGCGACCGCTCCGTTCGTGCCCTCGAGGAGTGCATGAACATCGATAAGCAGATCCTGCTCATCACTCAGAAGAACCCCGAGGTGGAAGAGCCCGGGCCGGAAGACCTTTTCGATTGCGGCACGATGGCCACGGTGCTGCAGATGCTGCGCCTGCCCGACGGCACCACGAAGGTGCTGGTCGAAGGCGGCCAGCGCGTTCACGTGGATGAACTCGACGACAGCGGCGAATACCTGGCGGCAAGCTTCACGTCGCTCGAGGGCGAGGAAGCGGAGGATCCGCGGGCGCTCGAAGTCACCACGCGCAGCCTGACGAACCTGTTCGAGCAGTACGTCAAGCTCAGTCGCAAGGTGCCGCCCGAACTGATGACCACTCTGTCGGGCATCGAGGATCCCAGCCGATTGGCCGACACCATCGCCGCGCACCTGGCCGTGCGCATCGAGGACAAGCAGCGCGTCCTCGAGATCGCGCCTGTAGCCGACCGAATGGAGTTCCTGATGGGGCTGATCGAGGGCGAGATCGACGTCCTCAAACTGGAGAAGCGCATTCGCGGCCGCGTCAAGAACCAGATGGAGAAGAGCCAGCGCGAGTACTACCTCAACGAGCAAATGAAGGCCATCCAGAAAGAACTGGGTGACCTCGACGAGTCGGGCAATGACCTGGGCGATCTCGAGGCCAGGATCGAGAAGTCCGGCATGCCCGCCGAAGCGCTGGAGAAGGCCAAGGGCGAATTCAACAAGCTCAAGATGATGTCGCCGATGTCGGCGGAGGCGACGGTGGTTCGCAACTACCTCGACTGGATGCTGATGCTGCCCTGGAAGAAGCGCAGCAAGATCAGCCACGACATCAAGGGTGCCTCCGACATCCTGGAAGCCGACCACTATGGTCTCGAGCGGGTGAAGGAGCGGATCCTCGAATACCTGGCCGTGCAAAAGCGCGTCAAGAAGCTCAAGGGGCCGATTCTCTGCCTCGTGGGCCCGCCGGGCGTGGGCAAGACCTCGCTGGGTCGTTCCATCGCACGCGCGACTGGCCGCAAATTCATCCGAATGAGCCTCGGCGGCGTCCGCGACGAAGCCGAAATCCGCGGTCACCGCAGGACCTATATCGGCTCGATGCCGGGGCGGGTGTTGCAGAGCTTGAGCAAGGTCGGCACGCGCAACCCGCTGTTCATGCTCGACGAGCTGGACAAGATGTCGATGGATTTCCGCGGAGATCCCTCGTCAGCGCTGCTCGAAGTGCTTGATCCCGAGCAGAACAACACCTTCTCCGACCATTACCTGGAAGTCGATTTCGACCTCTCGGAGGTGATGTTCGTGGCCACGGCCAACTCCCTGAATATTCCCGCGCCGTTGCTCGACCGAATGGAAATCATCCGGATTCCGGGCTACACGGAAGACGAGAAGCTCAACATCGCAACGCGCTATCTGCTGCCCAAGCAGGTCGAGCAGCACGGCCTGAAGGAAGGCGAGCTGCACATCAGCGAAGGGGCGGTCACCGACATGATCCGTCACTACACCCGCGAGGCAGGCGTGCGGAATCTCGAACGCGAGATCGCCAAGGTCTGCCGCAAGGTGGTTAAGGAGCTGAGCCTCGACGAGAAGCTGGACAAGCGCCACGTGACCGTCCAGAACCTGGACAAGTACCTGGGAGTGCGTCGTTTCCGTTACGGCCGGGCCGAGGAGCAGAACGAAATCGGGCAGGTCACCGGCCTGGCCTGGACCGAGGTCGGCGGCGAGTTGCTGCAGATCGAGGCGACGGCGGTGCCCGGCAAGGGCAAGCTGACCCACACCGGCCAGCTCGGCGACGTGATGAAGGAATCGGTGCAGGCTGCGCTGTCAGTCGTCCGTTCCCGCGCGGCCGCCCTGGGTATCCCGGAGGATTTCTACCAGAACCGGGATCTGCACGTTCACGTGCCCGAGGGCGCAACGCCCAAGGACGGGCCCAGCGCCGGTATCGCCATGGTCACGGCGCTCGTTTCGGTGCTGTCGGGCATCCCGGTTCGCGCCGACGTAGCCATGACCGGCGAGATCACGCTCCGAGGCAAGGTATTGCCCATCGGCGGACTCAAGGAAAAGCTGCTGGCCGCGCTGCGCGGTGGAATCCGCCTGGTCCTGATTCCCGAGGAAAACAAGAAGGACCTCGACGAGATTCCCGAGCGTATCAAGAAGGATCTCGATATCCGCCCGGTCAAGTGGATCGACGAGGTGCTCGAGCTCGCCCTGGCGGGACTGCCGCCGGTGGACGAAGCCGGTGAAGGCGACGCCGCCTCGGGCAACCGTGAATCGAACGCGGGTGTGCGCGCCCACTGATTGACCGGCTCGAAAGGCCCCGGATTGCCGGAAATGCCTGAAAACGGGCTTTTCCGGCGATTTTTCTGGCCTGTGCTATTGATGAGCGGGGGCGGCTGATATACCATCGTTGGCCAACAGACGGTCGGTTGCTGCCCATGGGGGTCGACTCACGCAGCAGCGCGGGGACTGGCCGCTGCCACCCACAACGAACAGATAATGTCTGGAGCGACAGTAATATGAATAAATCTGAACTGATTGACAGCATCGCTGACAGCGCAAGCCTGTCGAAGGCCGACGCTCAGCGCGCCCTGGATTCCACTATCGAGTCCATCACCAAGGCACTGAAGAAGGGAGACACGGTGTCGCTGGTTGGATTCGGCACGTTCTCGGTCAAGAAGCGTGCGGCTCGCACCGGTCGCAATCCGGCCACCGGCGAGACGATCAAGATCAAGGCGTCGAAAACTCCTGCATTTAAGGCTGGCAAAGGTTTCAAAGACGCGATAAAATAACGGGCTTGTTGCCCGGGGTGCTTAGCTCAGCTGGGAGAGCATCGCCCTTACAAGGCGAGGGTCGGAGGTTCGAGCCCTCCAGCACCCACCAGGATTAGGAGTGGTAGTTCAGTTGGTTAGAATACC
>JAZBPT010000250.1:0-4260 GCA_036351755.1 Wenzhouxiangella sp.
AGCGCACGCAGCAGCGCCAGGCGCTGCTTCTCGCCGGAAGACAGGCGCGACACCGGCCAGTCAACCACTTCGGGCTCGAAGCCCAGCTCAGCCAGCGCGTCGGGATCGACGGCGGCAAAGTGCTCGCCGACCCGCTCGTGCCACCACTGGCTCTCGGCCGGTACCAGCATCACCGCCCGGCGCCAGACATGCGCGGGCATGGCCGCCTGGTCACGATCGCCGAGCCGGATCCTTCCCCCGTGGGGTTCGAGATCGGCCACCGCCCGGAGCAGGCGCGACTTGCCGCAGCCCGACGGCCCCGACAGGCAGACGATTTCGCCGGGGGCGATGGCCAGGTCGACGCCGGCCAGGGCGCCGATCGACACGTCTTCGAGCTGCAGCCCTGGTTCCTGCACCAGCTGTTCACTCCCGGAAACCCTCGGGAAGTGTACGCTAGAGCTATTGAAATGCGTTGTAGTTCGGGCGGCGCCGGTCAACCCGAGCGCCTTTTCGCTGTCATAGCACCCAAACCGGAATCCGGGAGGGATGGACATGATTCACGACAACATTCTCCAGACCATCGGCCGCACGCCGGTGGTACGCGTCAACCGCCTGGCACCGTCGCACGTGGACTTCTACGTCAAGGCGGAGTTCTTCAACCCGCTCTCGTCGGTGAAGGATCGCCTGGCGATCGGCATCATCGAGGACGCCGAGCGCCGCGGCGAGCTGAAACCCGGCCAGACCGTGGTCGAGGCGACCTCGGGCAACACCGGCATCGCGCTGGCGATGGTCTGCGCGGCCAAGGGTTATCCCTTCGTGGCCGTGATGGTCGAGACCTTTTCGATCGAGCGGCGCAAGCTGATGCGCGCGCTCGGTGCGAAGCTGATCCTCACGCCCAAGGAAGAGAAGGGCACCGGCATGGTGAAGAAGGCGAAGGAACTGGCCGACAAGCACGGCTGGTTCCTGGCGCGGCAGTTCGAGAACGAGGCCAACCCCGCCTATCACCGCAACACGACGGGCCCGGAAATCCTCCGCGATTTCGCCGGGCGGCGGCTGGACTATTTCGTGACCGGCTGGGGCACGGGCGGCACGATGACCGGCGCCGGCGAGATGCTCAAGCTGGCCCGGCCCGACATCAAGGTCATCGCCACCGAACCCGAGACGGCGCAGCTGATGGCGGGCAAGCCATGGGAGGCGCACAAGATCCAGGGCTGGACCCCGGACTTCATTCCCAAGGTGCTCAAGGTCGACATCGCCGACGAGATCGTGCCGGTGACCGACGAGGAAGCCCGCGATACCGCGCTGGAACTGGCGCGCAAGGAAGGCATCTTCACCGGCATTTCAGGCGGCGGCACCGTGGCCGCCGCGCTGAAGGTCGCCGAGAAGGCGCCGGAGGGCTCGGGCATACTCGCGATGCTGCCCGATACCGGCGAGCGCTACCTGTCGACCTATCTCTTCGAAGACATTCACGAAGGCTCGGACGACGACTGGCTGGCCGAACAGGGTTAGTCGGCCATCGCCGATTGCTTCGCAGTCCGGTCGCGCCAGGCGCGGCCGGGCACGGGCACGAGTTGCGGCACCTGCTCGCGATAGCGTTCGTAGTCCGAACCGAGATACCGGACCAGGTCGCGCTCCTCGAGCCTGACCCCGACGAGGATGTAGGCGGACATACCCGCGGCGAACAGCAGGTGGCCCAGCGTCATCACGGGCGCCGCCCAGAAGGCGATCAGAAAGCCCAGATAGAGCGGGTGGCGCACGACCCGGTAGAACAGCGGCGTGACGAAGCGCGGCGGCTGCACCTCCCGGCCGCGGAACTGCGACCAGACCTGCTTGAGTCCGAACAGGTCGAAGTGATCAATCAGGTAGGTGGTGACGAACACCATGCCGAAACCGATCGCGAACAAGGCCCACAGGACGGCCTGCCCGACCGGCGCATCCACCGACCAGAGCACGGGCCCCATCGGCCGCCACTGCCACATCAGCAGCGCGAGCAATGCGGTGGACAGCAGCACGTAGACGCTGCGCTCGGCCGAACGCGGCAGGTGGTTCGCCAGCCATGACTTGAAGCCGGAGCGCGCCATGATGCTGTGCTGCGCGCCGAACAGGGCGATCAGGCCCAGGTTGATGGCCGCTGCCAGCGCCGGCGGACCCGTCTCGCGCCCGAAGCTGATCGAATACGGCACGAGGCCGGCCAGTGCGGGCCAGGCGTCGGCGAGTGCGGTGGTCTGCAGGTTGCCCACGAACGCGATGAAGTAGAGAAACGCCACGAAGAAAACCAGGTAGGTGACGACTCCGAACAGCAGGATCAGGCCTTTCTGCATGACGGCCCTCCTTCGGTGTGTAAGCCTATCCCGGGATACGGCGGCGCCGGCCATCCCCCGCCAGCCAATTCAGCCCTCCGGCACGACTTCGCCCGAGCCGCCCATTTCGGCCGGCACGTCGCGCTGCTTTTCGATGCCGTCGCGGATCTTGAGGACGCTCTCGCCGTAGTGCACGTGCACACCGGGCCGGAAGGGAAAGTCGGGAATGATCGCCGCGTAGACATCGACCAGGCCCAATTCGGGATGGTCCGTCAGAACGTGGCCGCCGCATTCGGTGCACCATTTGCGCACGCTCTGCGGTGTCTTGCTGTAGGCGCCCAGGCGATCCTCGCCGCGCGTGACGGAAACCGCATCGGGCGGCCACAGGGTAAAGGCATTGACCGGCCCGGCCGACCAGTGCCGGCACGATTCGCAGTGGCAATAGCCCATGGCCGCGGGCTCGCCGCGGACTTGGATCTCGACCGCGCCGCAGAAGCAGCGGCCGGAATGCATCCCCAAATCGTTCATTGTCATCTCCAATCAGGTCATCTTCAATCAGTCGTTGGAATCCATAGCGTGCTCCTCGACGGGCATGGCGTCGATCGGTTCGTTGAAGGCGATGAAGAGCACGCATTCTCCGGCGTCGAGGCAGCGCGCCGAGTGCGCCCGGCCGGGCGGGCCGTAGGCGTAATCGCCGGTTTCGATCACCGCCGGGTCCTGGCCTTCGTAGTCGACCCGCATGCGGCCCGAGACCAACACCATGCGCTCGGCCGAGGTGTGGGTGTGGGCCACCAGGTCGGTGTTCGCGGGCACCTTGAAGAAGATATCGGCCCGCGGCTCGGCCGGATTGCCGTGCAGCACGCCGATGCGGCAGGTATCGGGAAAGAAGCCGGGACAGGGGCCCCATTCGACGGCGGGATCGTCGGGCGCGGTGACGAGCGCGTCGTCGCCCGCGACGGCCGCATTCATGCCCGCGGCAACGAAGCCGGACAAGGCGAGGGCGGCCACGAACGGCAGCAGCGGTTTCTTCGACATTTCACTTCTCCTGTTTTTCTCGAGGCTCTCCACACGGGAAGCGGGAATGCGGCTGCGAGCCCGCCAGCTATTGCATGGTCAGTCGCCTGATGCGTGCGCGCACCGGGTGATCGGGCAGGCCGAGTTCGAGAAAGGCCCGGTCGGCATAGTCCACGGCCGCGCGCGCATCGCGGCCGCGGCCGAGCCGCTCCAGGATTCGCGCCTGCAGGATGCGCCGGTCCGCCGCGTGGACCAGCACGCCCGGGTTGTCCTGCTGCGACAGGCTGCGATCGATGGCTGCCAGTGCAGCGTCGGGTCGTCCGGCCGCCAGGGCGCAGGCGGCACGGGTTTCGAAAAGCTGGGCGGCCGTGCGCGGCTTGGCGGCCAGGTTGTCCGTCGTGGCAAGCCCGTCGAGCAGCGACGCGCCGGCCTGTGCATCGCCGCGCCGGCACAGCGTGCCGGCCAGGACCAGGTCCACCGAGTCGGTCACGCGCGGGTCGAAGCCGCCCTGCTCGCGCAGCATGTCGCGGGCCCGGCGGATATCGGTCACGGCGGCATCCAGCTCGCCCAGGCGCATGCGGAAGTAGCCGCGCAGGCTGTAGTAGAGCGGCCACTGGCCCGGTTCGCGTCCCGTCAGCCGGGCGTATTCGTCGCCGTAGCTCGCCAGCGCCTCGAATGCGGCATCGACTTTTCCGGTGGTCAGCAACACCCGGGCCAGCGACCGGTTGAGCGCGGCCCGGTAGTCGACCGGCTCGGGGTAGATGCGGTCGTAGAGTTCGAGCGCGCGCCGGGCACGGCGCTCGGCCTTTTCGAAGTGCCCGCGGGTGTGCTCCAGGCCGACGCTGTTGGCCAGGCTGACGACGTAGCCCTGGCCTTCCTCGCCGGCGGGGAGCTGCCTGAACGCCTCCAGCGACCAGTCGCGGAAGCGGGCGGCCCGGTCGAGATTGCCGTTGGCCAGGTGCAGGCC
>JAZBPT010000251.1:0-2051 GCA_036351755.1 Wenzhouxiangella sp.
AAGGGGAGATAGCCGAGCTCGTCCAGGATCAGGAAGTCGAGGCGGGAGATCAGGTCCGCGGTCCGGCCCTGTCGTTCGGCCCGGGCTTCGGCGTCGAGCTTGTTCACCAGGTCGACGACGTTGAAGAACCGGCCCCGGCGGCCGTTTCGGATACAGGCGCGCGCGATGCTGACCGCGAGATGGGTCTTGCCAGTCCCGGTTCCGCCGATCAGCACGAGATTGCGCTGATGATCGAGGAAGTCTCCGGTGGCGAGGTCGTGGATCAGGGTCTCATTGACCTCTGCGGCCTCGAAGTCGAACTCCTTGATCTCCTTGGCCAGCGGCAGCTTGGCGATGGTCATCTGGTACTTGATCGAGCGCGCCTGCTTCTCACTGATCTCGGCGGCCAGGAGGTCGCCAATGATCTGTTGCGGTTCGTGCTGTCGCTTGACCGCCGTGGCGATGATCTCGTCGTAGGCTGTCCTCATGCCGTAAAGCTTCAGCTGGCCCATGGCGTCCAGCACCTGTGATCGTTCCATTCGTTGGTCTCCTCAGGCTGTCGTAGCGATCGCAATTGGCCGCAGGCTCGCGGCCCAGCTTCAGCGCATCCGGCGTCGCGATTGTCAGGGGTGGCGGCGGTTCGCGGTGACGCGCCAGGATGTTCAAGATCACGCCGGCGGAATGGACGTTGTGCGACAAGGCCTCGGCGCAGGCGGCTTCGACGGCGTCCAAGCCATCGGTGAGCACGGCACCGAGGATGTCGACTACCTGCCGATCACCGCCGGGCTGTCGTTCGAGCTTACGCTGCACACGGCGCAGGGCCGGTGGCAGATCCCAGTCCTTGAACGGCGCCCCGTTGCGCAGCGCGCCGGGTTTACGGGCCAGGACCGGGATGTAATGGAGCGGGTCGTAGATCGTCTTGCCGCGGCCGAAGGCACGATCATGGCGGGCGACAACCTGACCATCCTGCCAGCATTCCAGCCTGTCGGCATAGGCGCGTATCTCGACAGGACGGCCGATCGCGCGGGCGTCGACCGAGTAGCGGTTCTTGTCGAAGCGCACGAGGCAGGTCTTGGAGACGGAGGCCGGGACGGCATGGAAGCCGTCGAACGGGCCGACATAGGGCACCAGGCTTGGACGCTCCTCCTCGAACATCTCCCAGATCGTCTTGTCCGGGACGTCGGGATGTTTGTTCGCCTTGGCGTGGGCGATGCATCGGTCCTCGAGCCAGGCATTCAGTTCGGCATAGGACCTGAACTTCGGCCGGGGCACGAAGACCCGCCGCCGGAGCACGCCCACCTGGTTCTCGACTTGGCCTTTCTCCCAGCCCGAGGCGGGCGTGCAGGCGACCGGATCGACCAGGTAATGTCCGCACATCTGCTGGAACCGGCGATTGTAGGCGCGATCCTTGCCGACGAAGATCGTGTCCACAGCCGTCTTCATGTTGTCATAGATACCCCGGGCACAGGCCCCGCCGAAGAACGCGAAGGCCCTGTCGTGCGCGTCAAACACCATCTCCTGGGTCTCGCGCGGATAGGCCCGCACGAACGGCATCCGGCTGTGGCACAGGCGGACATGGGCAACCTTCACGGTCGTGGTCACGCCATCGAGGATCACGATCTCATGGCTCCAGTCGAACTGGTAGGCTTCACCCGGATCGAAGCTCAGCGGGACATAAGCACTGGCCGACGCCTCCTGTGTCGCCTTCGACCAACTGGCCGCATATCGGCGCACGGCGTCATAGCTGCCGTCATAGCCCCGGTTGCGCAGCTCCTCGTAGATCCGGATCAGCGTCAGTCGTTCGCGCTTCGGCCGCCGCGCATTCTCGGCCAGCATGTCGTCCAACTCGGACCGCCAGGGATCGATCTTCGGACGCGGCTGCGTGGTGCGGTCATAGGTGAACTCGGTCGCGCCAGACCGGATGACCTTGCGCACCGTGTTCCGCGACAACCGCAGCTCGCGGCAAATCTGCTTGATCGACTTGCCTTCGACGAAATGCGCACGCCTGATCTTCGCGATCGTTTCCACCACCAGCATCCCGAACTCTGCTCCCGACTGCCCTCGGGAGCACG
>JAZBPT010000252.1:0-46173 GCA_036351755.1 Wenzhouxiangella sp.
AGCATGAAGCCGGCCACGAGCGCCCGCGGATGGGTGCCGACGCGTCGAATGATGACGAGCGCAATGCGCCGATGCAGGCCGGAACGCTCCATGCCGAGCGCGATGATGAAACCGCCCAGGAACAGGTAGATGAGCGGGTTGGCAAAGGGTGTCGTCGCTCCGGAAATATCGGTCACGCCGAGCAGCGGGAACAGCACGATGGGGAGCAGTGCGGTGGCGGCGATGGGCAGGGCTTCGCTGATCCACCACACCACCATCAGGGTGGCGACGGCAGAAACGCGCCAGGCCTGCTCGGGCATGCTCTCCGGCGCCGGCAGGAGCAACATGATGATGAACGCCAGCGGTCCGGCGATCAGGCCGATGCGCGGTCGCAGGGCGCTGCCGTGCTCGCCAGGGAGACTCATGCCCGGCGTGGTTGCGGCAGGGCCTGCAGGCTGCCGGTGAAGATCAGGTACTGGGCCAGCATGTAGATCGCGATGATGGTCGGTACCGAGTGCTCGAAATCCGCCACGAATCGCGTGACGCCGATGAGGGCGTCGGAGACGACGAACAGGACAGCGCCCGCGAACAGGCGTGCGGGCCTGGTCTCCACGGTCGATGCCGTGACGGCCATACTCACCAGCGCCGCGACGTAAACGGTGACCGGAACGCGGTCGGCACCCAGTCCCGGCCACATCCAGGCGAGCACGGCGACACCGAAGACGATTACCGGCAGCCACCAGGCCCAGCGCGACAGGAACGCGCGACGATGACGGTAGAAGGCCACGGAATACGCGATCTGGGTGACCAGGAAGCAGCCCAGGCCGAAGGTGAAGTAGCCGTGCCGGTCCAGCGCCAGGAACAGGTCGCCGCCGGCCGCGGCCACGAAGCCGATGGCCATCGGCCAGGCGGCGGCCGGCCGCAACGTAGCGGCCAGCGCTGCGGCGGCGATCAGCATCGGCGTGAACTTTAGAATCCAGCTGCCGGGCAGCGGCGGCAGCCACAGCGTGACCCAGTAGGCGACGCCGATGACGACGAAGGCTGTACGGGCCAGGGTCATGCGGCTCTGTGCGTCTTCCATTGCCTGCGTCCTCAGAATGTCGAAAGACCGGTGGCTTCCATCAGCCGGTACTGCCAGTAGCGAAGCCGGGAATGATCGGCGTAGCGCTCGTAGGGCAGGCTGTGGATGCGATCGGGGGTGTTGGACCAGCGCTCCTCGAAGAAACCCGCCACCGCTTTCATCACGGCGCTGTTCTCGGCAGCCCGGACCTGGACATTGGTCTCCAGGTTGTAGTTGTCCAGGTTACGGCGCGTGAAATTGGCCGAGCCGGCCAGTACCAGGGGTTGGCCTTCGGCGGGACGCAGCACCAGCATCTTGCCGTGGCACTGCTCGCCGCGGGTATTGCACCAGCGCACCGGCACGCCCGCTTCGTGTAGCTCCCAGGCGACCTGGCGGTTGGGCACGCCGTTCTTCTTGCGCCCGAAGGCGTCTTCGTTGGGGTCGAGCAGCACACGGACCGTTGCGCCGCGCTGCTCGGCTGCGACCAGGGCCTCGACGATGTCGCGGTGCGAGAGATAGAACATCAGCAGGTCGAGCGAATCGCCTTCATCGGCCGCGGCGATCATTTCCAGGGCGGCGTCGCGGATGGCCGCTTCGGTCAGGATCCGGACCTCGGCCATAACAACGCCGAGCGGGCCGGCGATGTTTTCCGTCCAATCGGGATGCTGTCCCGTCGAAAACCCGATCACGCTGACTTCGGTTTCCAGGAGGTCGACCGCTGCCGGGCCGTCGAAGGAAAAGGCGATGTTGTCGTGCCGGCTGCTGGCGTCGTGGGGATTGGCCGAAGTGACCAGGGCCTCCGGGCCATGATCGCCGTACACAAACAGCGTCTTGCGATGGTTGGCCTTGAAGTTGAGCATCGCGAGGTAGGTCCTCAGCGTGACCGACCCTTCGCCCACCGGATTGGGCAGCCAGCCGCCTTGGTGGCCGTTGCCGAACCACTGGCAGCAGATTCGCCAGGCCGCCGACCAGACGGGGTTGGGGTCGCGCAGGCGCGTCAGGTCGGTCTCGATCACGTCGACCCCGGCTTGTTCGAGCGTCTCGAACAGGGGTTGCTCCACGCCGTCGTAGAGATCGTTGAAGGGGTCGGTGATCAGCGCCGCCGTCAGGGCCGGTTGTTGGCGGCTTTCGGCGCTGAGCGCCTCGACGAGTTGTCCGGACAGCGGCCGATAGCCGTCGCCGGCCTGTCCGGCGAAGCGATTGACCAGAAAGAAATCGCTGACTGCCAGGCGCTCGGCGCGTTCGAGCATCGCGAAGGCCGATTCGAAAATGGCCTGTTCGGTGTGTTGCTCGCCCTCGGCGTCCAGCCACGTCGAATCGGCATGGAAGCGCACTGTATTGGCCGGCCGCCACGCCCCGGCGAAGTTAAGGCCGTCCGGAAGCGGCTTGACCTGGTGCCAGATGAAGGTCCCGATATAGAGCACGGCCAGCACGACACCGCCGCGCAGGAGCCAGGTGGTCGAGCGTCTGTTCGTTTTCAGGAAGCCGGGCATGCGGCCTATTATGCCGGATACGCTTGTTACGATATGCCGTAAAGCAAGCGAGGAGAATCGCGATGAGCAATGAATTCAGTTTCGGCAAGACGGTCGCGAGGAGTTTCGAACAGGCGGTCGATGACGTGACCGAAGCGCTAGCCGAGCAGGGTTTCGGCGTACTGACCGAAATCGATGTCCAGGCGACCCTGAAAAAGAAGCTGGACAAGGACACGCGGCCCTACCGGATCCTGGGCGCCTGCAATCCCGAGCTGGCGCACCGGGCGCTCACGGCGGAGCCGCAGATCGGCGTTCTGCTGCCCTGCAACGTGGTCGTGCGCGAAGACGACGACGAGCGGGTCCATGTCGAATTCATGGACCCTCAGGCCGTACTCGAATTGGTCGACAACGCTGCCGTTCACGACGTGGCCGCGGAAGTGCGAGACCGCCTGGCGCGGGTATTCGACGCCCTCTGATTGCCGACTCCCTGCCCCCGCGCGAGGGCGGGGCGGCGCATCACTCGCCGTCCCTTGCCTCGTAGTGATTGAAGACCGAGGTCTCGCCGTCTTCGTCGAAGCGGATGACATCGTAGGCCATGCGACGGTCTCCCATCTCCATGCCCGGCGATCCCAGCGGCATGCCGGGGACGCTCAGTCCGGCCGCGTCGGGCTGCTCGGCGAGTAGCCGCTTGACGTCGTTGGCCGGGACGTGGCCTTCGATGACGTAGTCGCCGACCACCGCCGTGTGGCAGGAGGGGAGGTTGCGGGGCACGCCGAGATCGAGCTTGATGGCATTCATGTCGCGCGTCGGTACGGCTTCCACGGCAAAGCCGTTGGCCCGCATGTGATCGGCCCACTTGCCGCAGCAGCCGCAGTTGGGGTCGTGGTAGACGGTCATCTCGAGCGCCTCCGAAGCCGCGTCGGACTCGGTCGTCTCGTCGGGCGTTTGCGCCTGGCAAGCAGCAACCAGGGTGACCGAAGCCAGCAAGAGGGTGGTCGATCGTATACGGTTCGAGAGCATGTGCATTTCCTTTCGTATCGTAAATTCAATTCTGTGCTTGATGACCTGAAGAGGGGCTGAACGCTCAGGCGCGACGAAGCGCTAGCGATTTCCAGAGATAGTAGATCACCGGCACGACCAGCAGGGTCAGCACGGTGACGCTGAGCATGCCCCCGACCATGGGCGCGGCGATGCGACGCATGATCTCAGAGCCGGTGCCGTGGCCGAGCATGATCGGCAGCAGGCCGGCGATGATCACAGAGACGGTCATCATGATCGGCCGCACCCGCAGCAGGGCGCCGTTGGTCACGGCTTCAAAGACGTCCTGCCTGCCGAGCTTCCCGCCTTCGGCGACGAGTTCGCTTCGCTTGCCTGCCAGCGCCTGGTCGAGATAGACGATCATCAGCACGCCGATTTCCACCGCCACCCCGGCCAGCGCGATCATGCCCGCACCCACGGCCACCGACATGTTGTAGCCAAGCAGGTAGAGCAGCCAGTAGCTGCCGACCAGCGACAGGGGCAGGGTGCCCAGGATGATCAGAACCGAGATCGGGTTGCGGAAGTTCATGAACAGCAGCAGCACGATGATGCCGATCGCCGCGGGCACCACCAGCTTGAGCTTGTCGGCGGCGCGCTGCATGAACTCGTACTGACCCGACCAGCCCAGCGAATAGCCGGCCGGCAGGTCGACTCGCTCGGCTACGGCCTGCTTGGCGCGCGCCACGTAGCCGCCGAGATCGGGATCGTTGACGTCGATATAGATCCAGCCGTTAAGACGCGCGTTCTCCGTCCTGATTACGCCCGGCCCGGTCTCGACGCCGATGTCGGCCACCGCCGAGAGCGGAATCTGCTCGCCGCGCGGGGTGACGATCGTCAGGTCGCGCAGCTCCTCGACCGATTCACGGTTCTCGCGAGGGTAGCGGATGTTGATGGGGTAGCGTTCCAGCCCTTCGACGCTCTGGCTGACCGGCATGCCGCCCACCGCCGAGCGAACGATTTCGTGCACGTCGCGGATATTGAGCCCGAAGCGGGCGGCCTGCTCGCGTTTGACGTCGATCGTTATGTAGCGTCCCCCGGTGACGCGATCGGCATAGACCGAGGCGGTGCCCTCGACGTCCTCGATCACCCGTTCGATCTCCGAACCGATGCGATTGATCACCTCAAGATCAGGACCCGCCACCTTGACGCCGACCGGGGTCTTGATCCCGGTGGCCAGCATGTCGATGCGGTTCTTGATCGGCATGATCCAGGTGTTGGTCAGGCTCGGCACCTGGACGAGACTGTCGAGCTCTGCCTTGAGCTTTTCCATGGTCATGCCCTCGCGCCACTCCGAGCGGGGCTTGAGCCGGATAGTGGTCTCGACCATGGTCAGCGGCGCCGGATCGGTGGCCGTGTCGGCGCGACCCGCCTTGGCGTAGGCGGTCTCGACCTCGGGCACCGACATGATCAGGCGATTGGTCTGGCCCAGGATCTCCGCCATCTTGCCAGCCGAGGCGGCGGGGTAGGCGCTGGGCATGTAGAGCAGGTCGCCTTCGTCGAGTTCGGGCATGAACTCGCTGCCGAGGCGGCTGTAGGGCACCCAGGCGCTCGCCAGGATGACCAGCGTGACCACCACGGTCGCAAGCGGAAACCTGAGCGCGGTGGCGAGCACCGGACGATAGATCCAGATCAGGAAGCGATTGACCGGGTTCTTGTGCTCGGGCGTGATCCGGCCCCGGATCAGGTAGCCCATCAGCACGGGAACCAGCGTGATCGCCAGCCCGGCCGCGGCCGCCATCGCGTAGGTCTTGGTGAAGGCCAGGGGCTTGAACATCCGGCCTTCCTGGGCCTCGAGCGCGAAGATGGGCACGAAGCTCAGCGCGATGATCAACAGCGAGAAGAACAGCGCCGGGCCGACCTCGACGGCCGCGTCGGCAAGCGCGTTCCAGCGCACTTCGCCTTCGAGCGAATCGCCGTGTCGCTCGAGATGCTTGTGGTAGTTTTCGATCATCACGATTGCTGCGTCCACCATGGCGCCGATCGCAATCGCGATGCCGCCCAGCGACATGATGTTGGCGTTGATCCCCTGGATGTTCATGACGATGAACGCCGACAGGATGCCCAGCGGCAGGCTGAGCACGATCACCAGCGACGAACGGAAGTGGAACAGGAAGATCAGGCAGACCAGGGCGACGACGATGAATTCCTCGATGAGCTTTTCCGTGAGCGTGTCGACTGCCCGGTTGATCAGGGAGGATCGGTCATAGGCTTCGACGACCTCGACGCCTTCCGGCAGACTCTTCTTGAGGGTCCCGAGCTTCTCCTTGACCCGCTCGATCGTCGCCATCGCGTTCTCTCCGAATCGCATGACGATGATGCCGCCGACGGCCTCGCCTTCGCCGTTGAGTTCGCCGATGCCGCGCCGCAGTTCCGGCCCGAACTGCACGCGCGCGATGTCGCGGATACGGATGGGGACTCCGTCTTCGGTGGTGCGGACCGGGATCGCCTCGAGATCCTCGAGCGAATCGACGTAGCCGGTGGCGCGGATCATGTATTCGGCTTCGGCCATTTCGATGACGCGACCGCCGGTCTCCATGTTGCCGTTCTGGATGGCCTCCCGAACGCGCGAGAGCGGGATGTTGTAGGCGCGCAGCTTGTCGGGATCGACCACCACCTGGTACTGGCGAACCATGCCGCCGATCGAGGCCACCTCCGAGACGCCTTCCACGGTCTGGAGTTCGTACTTCAGGAACCAGTCCTGCAGTGAGCGCAGGTCGGCCAGGTCGTGTTCGCCGGAGCGGTCGACCAGCGCGTACTGGTAGACCCATCCCACGCCGGTGGCGTCCGGGCCGAGTGCCGGCCGGGCTTCGGCCGGCAGGGTCGGTGCGACCTGGCTGAGGTATTCGAGCACGCGTGATCGCGCCCAGTACAGGTCCGTCCCGTCCTCGAAGATGACGTAGACGAACGAGTCGTTGAAGAATGAATAGCCGCGCACCGTGGTCGCCCCGGGGACCGACAGCATGGCGGTGGTCAGCGGATAGGTCACCTGGTCCTCGACGACCTGGGGCGCCTGCCCGGGATAGGTGGTCTTGACGATCACCTGCACGTCCGATAGATCGGGGATGGCGTCCAGCGGCGTGCGGAACATGGCGATCGTGCCCCAGGCGGCGAGCAGGGCCGAGAGCATCAGGACGAGGAAGCGGTTCCTGATGGACCAGCGGATGATGGCGCCGATCATGACGGATCTCCCCCGGCGCCATCTTCATCAGCTTGATCGCCCCTTTCCCCATGCTCCATGGCGTCGTGATCCATGCTCCCATGGTTCATATCGCCATGGTCCATATCACTATGGTCCATATCACTATGGTCCATTTGGCCGTGGTCCATCGCCTCGACACCGTTCGCATCGTCGGCCATGCGCAGCAGGCTGGCGTCGACGCTGGCCTCGGAGTCGATCAGGAACTGGCCGGAGACGACGATGCGCTCGCCCTCGTTCAGGCCGTCGACGATCTCGGTCATGCCGTCCACCTCGAGTCCGGTGACGACCTGCGCGGGCCTGAATCGGCCTTCGGGTAGCGCCAGGATGACGCGCTTGCCGTCGCCGGTGCGAATGATCGACTGGGTCGGCACGGCGAGTGCGGAACGATGGGGGTCGGCAGCGATCTCAACGCTGGCGTACATGTTCGGCTTAAGCGCCAGGTCGGGATTTTCGAAGGCCAGGCGGACCC
The DNA here is from genome assembly GCA_036351755.1 of Wenzhouxiangella sp. Taxonomy (GTDB): domain Bacteria; phylum Pseudomonadota; class Gammaproteobacteria; order Xanthomonadales; family Wenzhouxiangellaceae; genus Wenzhouxiangella. The sequence continues at coordinate 7,218 of JAZBPT010000252.1, forward strand.
GGCCGGTCCGGGTCTCGGCGCGCATCGTCGGGTAGACGTAGTCGACTTCGCCGGTCCACTCGCGGTCGGTGTTCGAGAAGGGCAGGTCCATCGATGCTTTCTGGCCGGCCTCGACCCAGGCGATCTGTCCCTCGAACAGGTCCACTTCCACCCAGACCCGCGATAGATCGACGATGCTCATGATGGTGTCGCCCGGCTGCACGTACATGCCCTGCCGGACGTTGAGCTCCATGACGTAGCCTTCGCGTGGCGCCTGGACCGTGAACAGCCGTTGCGAGCTTCCGAGCTGTCTCAGCGCGTCGACCTGTTCGTCGGCCATGCCCAGCGCGTGAAGCCGGATCCGGGCGGCGCGCAGCAGCGACTGGTTGCCCGTCCGGCTGGCCTGCAGGTATTCCTCCTGCGCGCTGACCAGCGCCGGCGAGTAGATCTCGAACAGCGGGGCGCCGGCCTCGACCGGGTCGCCCTGCGTTTCGACGTGCAGGGTCTCGATCCAGCCGTCCGTGCGGACGTGGACGTGCGAGATGCGGCCGTCGTCCGGCGTCACCAGGCCGACCGTCTCGATTTCGCGGTTCAGGTCGGTCCGTTCGACGGCAGCGACCTTCACGCCGATGTTGTTGATGACCGTCGGGTTGATCCGGATCGACGGCTCCTGCGAGCCGGCCTGTCCGGCTTGGTCGGCATAGACGGGTACCAGGTCCATGCCCATGGGCGACTTGCCCGGCTCGTCCCGACGGTAGTTGGGATCCATGGGGGCGACCCAGTACAGGATCTCCCGTTCGGCCTCGTCGTTGGACGAAGCGCCGTCTCCGTTGCCGGCGCCGGTGAAGAACCAGGCCCCGAGAAAGCCGGCCGCGGCGGCCAGCAGGGCGATGACGATGACGCTGATCCTGTTCACGATGATTCTCCCACCAGGTAGGTGATTCGGGCCCAGGCCTTGCCGGCGCGTGCGGCCAGTTCGGCCTGCTTGATCTGGACGTCCAGCGCGGCGAGTTGGCTTCGAATGAGTTCGGCGAAGTCCGTCTGGCCGTTGGCGTAGGTCGTGATCGAGGCTTCGACCGTCTGCTCGGCGCGTTCGTCCACGACCCGCTCGTAGAGCGCCAGGCGTTCCTGGTAGCGCCGCCAGTCGGTCAGCGCCTCATCGAGTTGCCGGCGCAGGTCGCGCAACCGGGCGTCGCGCTCGAATTGCGCCGACCGGCTGCGCTGAACCGCCGCCTGATGGCGCTGGTCCTGACGCTGTCCGGTAAACAGCGGCAGCGAAAGGCTCACTCCGATGCTGGCCAGGTCCGTTCGTTCGGATCGCAGGCCGTAGCCCGCCTCGACGGCGAATTTCGGCTTGTAGGCCTGCTGCGCCAGCTCGATGCCGCGATCGGCGGCTTCGACCATCGACTGCCGCGCTTCGATTTCCGGGTGATCGATGAGGGCTTTCTCCAGCGTCTCGAGATTCGTCGACCGGAGTTCGAATTCGGGCAGGCGGTCGGCGACGGGGCGGTAGGCGGCGCTGCCGATGAATCGCGCCAGGGCGGCGCGTGCCTGCTCGGCCATCCTTCGATGCTCGGCGATGCGGTCGTCGAGGAGCGACAGTTCCAGTTCCGAGCGCAGCAGGCTCTGGGCGTTGAGCCCGCCGGTGGCGTATCGGGATTGCAGCGATTCGATCTGCTGCTCGATTCGATCCCGGCTCTGGGCGAGGATGTCCGCGGCCCGGAGATGCCAGGCCGTTTCCAGCCAGGCCTGGCGCGTTTCCAGCTCGATGCGCCGCAAGGCCTCCCGGCTGCGCGCCCTTTCGGCATCGGCTTGTGCGTTGCGCTGGCCGGCGCGGAGCGAGCGGGTTTGTCCGGCCGGAAACTCCTGGCGCAGTCCGATGCGCAGGGCCTGCGTCATCGGTTCCTGGTCGAGGTCGAAGCCGTCGGTCGGTACGTTGATCGCCTGAGCCGAGACCATCGGGTCGGGAAGTTGGGCCTCGGCGACGGCTTCGCTCGACAGCGCTTCGGCGCGGGCCGTGAATCGCGCCACCGAGGGATCTCCGGCGGCGGTCGCCAGGGAAACGGCTTCGTCCAGCGTCAGGCGGGCCTGCCGCGCGGCGGTCGTGTTGCCCTGGTCCGTGGCGGGATCGTTGCCCGCGGCTAACGCCGGCGCAACGGCGGAAATCGCGAGCAGCACGGTGCAGCACCATGAAAGACACAGGCCCGTGAAGGCCTTCGAATTCAACAAGGTTCCATTTCCCATGGCGAACCTCTCCTCAAGCTTGTTCGGATCAACCGAACGGTCAACAGGCGGTGATGAGCGCAAACCCTTCGGGCAAGGCCGACGGGGCAGGGCTCAAGTCAGGAACTGGTGACTAGGCCTGGGGAGGGCGTAGCGGGGTATCGATGGCGTTGCGGGGAGAGCGAGCCGGCAGGCTCGAGGCGCCGAGCGGCGTCGGCATGTGCTGGGCGGTCGCCAGACGGGGCGGCACGACCAGGGTGAGCGCCGGGCAGGCGCAATCGCAGCTTTCGTGCTGGCAGCCCGACTGTTCGTCGCAGCAATCGTGTTCATCGCTTCGGCTGTCGGACGTGCCATCGGCGGCCTGGTCGGGCTGATGGCATTTGCCCTCATCCTGACCCGGATCCGCGTCGAATGGTGCGGCAGCGGAATGTCCGGCGGAGAGACCCTGGGCAGAGCCGGAAGTCCACGCCGGGACACTGGCGGCCAGTAGGGCGACGGCCAGCATGCAGCGCAAGGTCACGGAGAGCGTGGGCTTCATCGTCGAAGCTTAGCAAGTGCCGAAAGGGCAGGGCAAATCCGCGGACTGCCGGAACGCGGTTTTGTCACGTCGGTGCCGCCGATTCTGATATCTTTCATTCAGTGCCATTTGAAAGGGGGTCCGGTCACGATGTCTTCGATCGTCGCCCGGCTGCGCGACCGTGGATTTCCGTGGGTCGAGCCCGGGAAAGCTACATGAATCCAACACCTTCGGAACGAATCCGGCGACTGCTCGACGCCCTGCCGCGCTCGCTGTTCCTGGCCTCGAGCGACCTCGAGGGTGTCATTTCCGGACGAAGCATCCCGACGCGGGAGGCCGTCGAACGCATCCTGGATCGACTCGAGACTTCCGATCTGCTGGGTCGACACGTGTTGCTGGTGGGCAGCGGTGCCGGTTACCTTGCCGCCGCGCTGGCACGGCTCGCCGATGATGTGATCATGATCGAGCGGCGCTCCGAGGTGGCCGCCATCGCGCGCGGCAATCTTGACCGGGCTGGCATCGACAACATGCAGTTGATCCTCGGAGAAGGCGAGCAGGGTGCGCCCGACCTTGCGCCCTTCGACCTGATTTTCTGTAATGCGCGGATCGACGAATACGATGCGCTCCTCGAGCAGGTCGCCGACGGTGGCCACCTGGTCACGCTGGAAGGCGACGATCCGCTGGTTCCCATGCTGATCGCGCGTTCCCGGCATGGTGACTCCTTCGAGCGGCGGGATCTCGGGCCGGTCAGCCTGGCCCACGATGCCGGCGAGATCATGATCGATCTCGGTTTCGTCGACGAGGAGCAGCTTCGTGAAGCCCGGGCCGAGGCCCGCCGCCGGCGCGAGCCGGTGATCGCGACGCTGCAGCGGCGCAGCGATGCCACGGACGTCGAGCTCTACCGGCAACTGGCCGACCGCTATGGCCTGCAGCTGGCCAGCGCCGACGAGCTGCTCAAGCGTCTGGACCTGGCGCTTTTCAGGCGATTCTCGAAGACATTCCTGGACAACCAGCGCCTTCTTCCCGTTCGAGCGAGCGACGGTACCCTGTACGTGGCCACTGACAATCCGGATGTCGCCACCGAGGACCTCGCGCGGGTCCAGGATTTCCGGGCCGTCGTCAAGCTGCTGGTCACGCCGACGGATTTTCGCCGGCTTTGGCAGGTGATCGACCTGTCGGCCCGAGGCAGCGAGATGTTGCGCTGGACGGAGCAGAATGCGGAGCCGGTACGCTCCGAAGACCTGCTGGAAACCCCGGAGCGCGAACTCAGCCACTACCTGGTGTCGCTCTACGAATCGATCCTGCTCGATGCGGTCAGTGCCAAGGCCTCCGACGTGCACGTCGAGCGCTACGGCGACCGGATCCGAATTCGCATCCGCGTGGACGGAGAGCTCCACGACCTGACTCACTACCAGCTCAGCCCGCGCGACCACGCCGGGCTGATCAACGTCATCAAGGTGCGCGCCGAGATCAACATCGCCGAGCGCCGCTTGCCGCAGGGCGGTCGATCGCACATGCGTGTGGGCTCCACCAACTACGACCTGCGCGTCCAGATCCAGCCGTCTCTCCATGGCGAGCATGCCGTGATTCGATTGCTGTCGCAGACGGGCCGGGTGCTCGGCCTGAAGGAGCTGGGCATGTCGGAGCGGGTCGCCGGCTTCTACCAGCGCCTGCTCGACAATCCGGCCGGCCTGGTGCTCGTGGTCGGTCCGACCGGTTCCGGCAAGTCGACCACGCTCTACGCCGCGCTGCAGGAACTGGCCGACGACGGGCGCCGCAAGGTCATCACCGTGGAAGACCCGATCGAGTATTCCATCGACAACATCCAGCAGACGCGTTCGCGCCCGGAAATCGGATTCAGCTTTGCCGACGCCATGCGCAGTTTCGTTCGCCAGGACCCCGACGTGATCCTGGTCGGCGAGATCCGCGATGCCGAAACCGCACTGGAGGCCATGCGCGCTTCCCAGACCGGGCACCTGGTGCTGTCGACCCTGCACAGCAACGACTCGGTCGACGCCCTGCAGCGCCTCTATGACCTGGACGTGCTGCCCAATTCCATCGCCGGCGAATTGCTGGCGGTGATCGCGCAGCGACTGGCCAAGCGCATCTGCGAACATTGCCGGGAGCCGGCCGAGCCCGATCCGCGCATCCTGGCCGAACTGTTTCCCGACCGCGTGCCGGTCAACTTCCGCTGTTTCCGCGGCGCCGGCTGCAAGCGTTGCAACGGCATGGGCACGCGCGGGCGCATTGCGGTGGTCGAGTACCTGCAGGCCAACGACGACATCCGGCGCGTGATCTCGCTGCAGCCGCCGGCGGGCGAGTTGCGCTGGCAGGCGCTCGACGCGGGCCTGATCACCATGCGCGACAGCGCGCTCGATCATGTCATCAGCGGAGTGATTCCCCTCGAGGAGCTGCCGCGCATCCTGCCGCAGGATCGCATGGCGCCCGAGCAGCGCGGCGGCCGGAGGAGGCAGCCATGAGCCGGAAACCGCAACTGCAGAGACCGCCGGCCGAGAAGGCCTTCGCCGACGAACTCAAGCGTCTCAAGGACTGGGACCGACATCCCGTGCCGCCGGGTTGGCAACTCTCCCCGCTCGCGGTCGAGAAATTCGTTCTGGGCGATGCCGAGCTCGGCCTCACCCCGAAGATGGTGGTCGACCCCGGTGTGATCACACGCGTGGTCATTGGGCTATGCACCGATCGCGGCTGCCTGCTGGTCGGGGAGCCCGGTACGGCCAAGTCCTGGCTGTCGGAGTTGCTGGCCGCGGCGATCTCGGGCGATTCCTCGCTGACCCTGCAAGGCGGGGCGGTGGGCGATGTCGAGCAGCTGCTCTACAGCTGGAACGACGCACTGCTGGCGCAGGGCGGTCCGCGGCCCGAGGCCCTGGTTCCCAGCCCGATCTACCGCGGCATGCGTGACGGCAAGATCGTTCGCTTCGAGGAGGTGGCACGCTGCCCGCAGCCGCTGCAGGACGCGCTGCTGTCGATCCTGTCCGATCGCCTGATCACCGTGCCGGAACTGAGCGGCCAGGCGGGCGTGCTCTACTCGCGCGCCGGCTTCAACGTGATCGCGACCTCCAACAGCATCGACGAAGGCGTCAACCGGATGAGCGCGGCGCTCAAGCGGCGCATGAACTTCGAAACCATTCTTTCGATCCGTGATGTCGAGGACGAAATCGCGGTGGTGACCCGCGAAGTGGCTCGCCTGAACGACTATGCCGGCATCGAGGTTCGGATCGACCCCTCGGTGGTCATGGCCCTGGTGACGATCTTTCACGAACTGCGCAACGGCCAGTCCCTGAGCGGACGCTCGACCGACCGCCTTGCTGGCGCCACGATGTCGACGGCCGAGGCTGTCAGCGTCGGTCACGCGATGTGCATTCATGCACGCTACTACAGCGATGGTGAAGTGGCCATCGACAACCTGGTTCACTTCATCGTCGGTACCGCCCTGAAGGATCAGCCCGACGACCGCCGGCGACTGCGTCATTACTTCGATGCGGAAATCGCCCGCAAGCGGGGCGACATCTGGAAGGCGATCTACGGTCAGCGCGAGCTGATCTGAGTACCTAGCTCTGAACCAGTTGCCGGTAGATCGCCGGCAGGGCGCGGCTCAGCGCCGAGGCCCGCGGCACGATGGCGTAGCCGCTTCGCCCGAAGATCAGGGGAAAGTACTGGCGCGCCCGGGCATCGATCGTGACACCGAAGACCACCAGGCCGGCGCGACGGGCCTCGCGCACCGCGACGCGGGTATCCTCGATGGCGTAGCGGCCCTCGTAGTGATCGGTGTCGTTGGGCTTGCCGTCGGTGAGAACCAGCAGCAGGCGGTGACGGTTGGGTCGCTCCCCCAGTTCGGCAGCGACGTGGCGGATGGCCGTGCCCATGCGCGTGTAGCGACCGGGTTCGAGCGCGGCGATGCGTCGTTCGATCCTGCGGTCCATGTCTTCGTCGAAACGCTTGAGCGGCGTGATCTCGACGCGCTTGCGCCGATGGGATGTGAAACTGTAGACGGCTTGCTCGTCGTTGCAGGCATCGATGCCGTTGGCCAGCACCAGCAACGCTTCCTTTTCGATGTCGATCACGCGGCGGTCATCCAGCCAGGCGTCGGTCGACAGCGAGACGTCCACCAGGGTGGCCACGGCCAGGTCGCGGGACTGGTCGCGCCAGGCGGTGTAGACACGGTCCGAGCCGGAATGCCCGGCTGCCTGCTCGCTGACCATGCGAACCAGCGCGTCGGTGTCGAATTCGTCGCCGTCGAGTTGGTTGCGCAGCAATTCCCGGCGCGGCCGGAGCGCTTCGAACTGCTGCCGGACGTGCCGGATCCGGGTTCGCGTGTCATCGTCCGGCGACCAGTCGGCATCGGCCATTTTCGGTTCGAGCACCTGCACGGCACAGAAGTCCGGCAGGTAGCGTCGGCGACCGTAGTGCCACTCGGGCCAGGTGATCTCGGCCAGCAGGGAGGTTTCGGGAACGGCTTCTGAGGCGACTTCCAGACCCATCTTCAGCCGATTGGAGGCTTTCTTGCGGTGCTTGGAAAGCGTCAGTTCGTCGAGCCCCTCGGCGGCCTGTTTCGCCTCGTCCTCGTCATCGTCGTCGACCGGGCGGTTCACGTTGACCATTTCGGCCCAGGTGATGATCTTCTCGAAAGGGTTGAGCATCAGGGGATCGTCACGCTCGGTCTGGTCCAGCCGGCGCCGCCGGGCCTGGAACATCTGCTCGCCCAGGTCCTTGCCGTCGCCGCCGTCTTCTTCCTCGTCTTCGGAACGCTCGACTTCGTCCTCGCTGGCGATGCCGGCGCGGCAGACCGGCCACAGCGGAACCGGCAGGTGCGTTCGGTAGTCGCCGGGTGCACTGAATTCCCGGATGTTCGATGGGGCTTCGACGACCGCATGCAGGAGTCGCTGCGCCCGGTCGCCCGGATCGACCCGCGCTCCCAGCAGATGGAGGACGGTCTCCTCCACCGCTGCTTCGACCGGCGGCAGCCGCCGCCTTGGCCGCAGGCGGATCAGCGTGGCCGCGAGATCCGCGTAGCGTTCGCGCCAGCCGGGAAATTGTTGCTGAAGCGTGCCCAGGGCCTTGGCCGAGGCCGCGAGGTGAAGCAGGTCGTGTTGCAGGGGGTCCGGGGTCGTCGGCGGCAGGCGGCCGAAAGCGAGAAAGGCCGTCTGCCAGAAATAGAGACGGCGGTTGGCCTCCTGGGTCGGGAAGAGGGCGTTGCGCTGGGGCAGAATCAGGTGCTCGCCGTCGAGCCGGGCCAGTTCCATGGGTTCCTGGTCGAATCCGAGTCGCTGTCGCCAGCTCAGCCGGTGCCCCCGGCCGGCGGCGCGTGCGGTGGTCAGCGTGATGCCCGTCGGTCCGCCGAGAGCGCGGAAGTAGACGGCCAGGGAATCGCGCAGCTCATCGAATTCGACAGCGGCCTCGGGATGGCTGGGATAGCTGGCGGCGTTCGACGCCCAGCGATGCCACCATCGACCGGCCAGTTCCTCGAATTCGAGCCATTCAGGCATCAGGGGTGACCTGGCGGTTTCCTTCAGAAGCTGTGCGAGAGGAGTTCTTCCAGCGCAGCGGACACGTCCTCGTCATCGCTGAGCGGCTCGATCAGGGTCGCCCGTGCGGCAGTTTCCATCGCCATGCCGCCGGCCACCAGGCTGGCGCAGTAGACCAGCAGCCGGGTGGACACGCCTTCTTCGAGGTCCTTGCCCTTGAGTTCGCGAATGCGGCGGGCGAGATTGACCAAGCCAGCGCAGAGATCCTCGGACAGGCCGCTTTCGGCGGCCACGATTCCCGTCTCGACTTCCGGCGGGGGGAAGTCGAAGCTGAGCGCGGTGAAGCGCTGGCGCGTGCTCGGCTTGAGGGACTTGAGCACGTGCTGGTAGCCCGGATTGTAGGAGGCGACCAGCATGAACTCCGGCGGCGCCTCGAGCGTCTCCCCGGTGCGCTCCAGGGGGAGGATGCGCCGGTCGTCGGTCAGCGGATGCAGCACGACGGTGACGTCTTTCCGTGCCTCGACCACCTCGTCGAGGTAGCAGATGCCGCCTTCGCGCACGGCGCGGGTCAGCGGTCCGTCCACCCACTGCGTCTCGCCGCCGGAAAGCAGGTAGCGTCCCGTGAGGTCGGCGGCGGTCAGGTCGTCGTGACAGGCGACGGTATAGAGCGGCCGCCCGAGCCGGGCGGCCATGTGCGCGACGAAGCGCGTCTTGCCGCAGCCGGTCGGGCCCTTGAGCAGCAGTGGCAGTCGTTGACGCCAGGCGGCCTCGAAAAAGGCGCATTCCCCGGCCGTGTCGTGATACCAGGGGATATCCGCCTCATCGAAGCGAGTCGACGCCCGGGCTTCGCTCATCCGGCCGTATCCGCCGCCACGTGGCTGGCGCCGGCGGGCTTCTGCTCACGCGGCTTGCCGAGCGTGGCCCAGAGGAAAATGAGCGCGCCGATGACCACGATGATGCCGGCACCGAAGCGCATGGCATAGAACACCCAGATCTGTTCCTGCGTGGCCATGTAGTTCTCGCCCATGACGCGCTGCAGGTGCGTCTGCACGACGCCGGCGAAGGTCAGGGTGAAAGTCATGAAGGCCATGCCGCCGGTCATCAGCCAGAAGCTCCACATGTTTCGGATCTGGTTGTACGGCAGCTTGCCGCGAAGCTGCGGCATGGCGTAGGTGATGACGGCCAGGTTGAGCATCACGTAGGCGCCGTAGAAGGCCAGGTGGCCGTGGGCGGCGGTGACCTGCGTGCCGTGGCTGTAGTAGTTGATCCACGACATGTTGTGCATCAGGCCCCATACGCCGGCGCCGAAGAAGGCCATCACCGAGCAGCCCAGCGTCCACAGGATGGCGGACTTGTTCGGATGGTTTCGGCTGCCCTGCCAGAACATGTAGAAGGTGAAAACCACCATGGAGAACAGCGGCAGGACTTCCAGCGCGCCGAAGATGTTGCCCAGGGGCTGCCAGTAGGAAGGCGTGCCGATCCAGTAGTAATGGTGGCCGGTCCCCAGCAGGCCGGCGAACAGCACCAGGCCGACGATCACGTAAAGCCATTTCTCGATGATCTCGCGATCGACGCCCGACATCTTGACCAGCAGGTAGGCCAGCAGGGAGGCCATCACCAGGCCCCAGACGCCTTCGACCCAGATATGGACGACGTACCACCAGTACATCTTGTCGAGCGACAGGTTGGCCGGGTTGTAGAAAGCGAACAGCCAGAAGATGGCCGCCAGCCACAGGCCGGCCATGAGGATCATCGAAATGGCGGTGCGCCGCCCGGCCATCAGGGTCCGGGTGCCGTTGTAGAGGAACATCAGGAACGAGACGGTCAGAAGGATCTTCACCCAGAAGGGTTGTTCCAGGAATTCGCGGCCTTCGTGAATGCCGAACTGGTAGCTGATCAGAGCCGCCGCGCCGGCCAGCACGAACAGCGCCAGCTGGATGTAGGCCAGCATCGGGCTGTGCAGCTCCGTTTCGGCTTCCTCGGGCAACAAGTAGTAGGTGGCGCCGAAAAAGCCGATCAGCAGCCAGACGATCAACAGGTTCGTGTGGCTCATGCGCATGATGTGGAAGGGCATGGCCTCGGCCATGAACTCGGGCCACACGTAAACCGCACCGGCGAGCAGGCCGAAAGCGACCTGGGCCGCGAACAGCGCCAGCGCGGCGATGAAGAATGGATAGGCGACTTTCTGTGTCTGGTATTTCATTCGTCTCTCCCTCTTATCCCGAAACCGTCGGCGGCCAGTCCTGGGTGTCGATCTCGCTCGTCCAGCGGAAGAAATCCACCAGGGCGTCGAGCTCTTCTTCGGTCAGATGTTTGTAGGACGGCATCTGGCGACGCCCGGGGACCCCGAGGGGCTGCAGTCGTATCCAGGACTTGATGCCCTGGCGCGCTGCTTCCGGATCCTCGTTGCCGCCGTAACGCACCCACACATTGCCGAGCTCGGGCGCGAAATAGGCGCCTTCGCCGAGCAGGCTGTGGCAGTTGATGCACGACTCCTTCTCCCACACGTGCTTGCCCATCTTGACCGACTCGGTCAGGCCTTCGTGGTTCGTGGATTCGTTGACGATGTAGCTGTGGCTGTGCAGCGTCAGGCCGACGAAGATGATGAAGAAGATGATGGAGCCGCCGAGAAAGACATTGCGGGCGGCGTTGCGGCTTAGACCCTCGATCATCGGACCCTCCTCAAGCCAATGAATGAAAGGTGGATTTCAATTCCACTTTTCCATTCTAGGGCCGGGACGCGTCCGGCTACAAGAAAAACCGCAAAATAATCCGGCTGTTACGTTAGGAGGTTCTGATGTTCCGGGTGGCGCTCGATCCAGCGAGCGACGTAGGGACAGCGCGCCCGGACCTGCAGGCCCTGCTCCCGGGCCCAGTCGAGCGCGTGTCGGGTCAGCCGACCGGCGATGCCGCGTCCGCCGACAGCCTTGGGCACGCCGACGTGATTCATGCTGACGACATCATCGTCGATCGTGAAGTCGAGTACGCAGGAATGACCCTCGACGACGGCCTCGAAGCGGCCGGCGTCGCGGTCGAGTCGGATATCGAGTTCACTCATGGCGGGATCCTCGGGCGGTCAGTAAAGAAAGCGAGTCCGGATCGTGGCCGGAATGGCCTCGAGGCCGCGGATGATTCGTTCAGCGTCCTCGGTCTCGGCGTCCATGACCACGTAGCCCACGTCGGGCATGGTCTGAAGATACTGGGCAACGATGTTGACGCCGGCCTCCGAGAAGACCGAGTTGACGGCCTGCAGTACGCCGGGTTCGTTGCGGTGGATGTGCAGGATGCGCCGCGCGGTGGCGTGATCGGGCAGGGCGACCTCCGGGAAGTTGACCGCGCCCATCGTCGAGCCGTTGTCGGAGTAGCGCACCAGCTTGCCGGCGACGTCGAGGGCGATGTTTTCCTGGGCTTCCCGGGTCGATCCGCCGATGTGCGGCGTCAGGAGCACGTTGTCCATGCCCCTGAGCTCGCTGACGAAAACCTCGTCGGGTCCGGACGGTTCGAGTGGAAAGACGTCGATGGCCGCGCCGGCGAGATGATGAGACTTCAGCGCCTCGGCCAGGGCGGGAATGTCGACGACCTTGCCGCGCGAGGCGTTGATCAGGCGGCCGCCCGTCTGCATCAGGGCCAGCTCGCGCTCCCCGATCATCCCGCGAGTCTGGTCGGTGTCGGGCACGTGCAGGCTGACGATGTCGGCCTGCTGCAGGACTTCGCCCAGTCCGGCGGTCTGCCGGGCGTTGCCCAACGGCAGCTTGTCGACGATGTCGTGGAAGATTACGTTCATCCCCATGCCCTCGGCCAGAATGCCGAGTTGCGAGCCGATATGCCCGAAGCCGACGATGCCCAGGGTCTTGCCGCGCACTTCGTGAGAGCCCGCTGCGGTCTTGAGCCATTCGCCGCGGTGGGCGGCCATGTTCTTTTCGGGAATGCCGCGCATGAGCATGATGATCTCGGCGAGCACCAGTTCGGCCACTGAGCGGGTGTTGGCGTACGGCGCGTTGAAGACCGGGATGCCGCGCTTGCGGGCGGCGTCAAGGTCGACCTGGTCGGTGCCGATGCAGAAACAGCCGATGGCGGTCAGCTTGTCTGCCGCGTCGAGTATCTCTTCGGTGATGTGGCTGCGCGAACGGATGCCGAGGAAGTGCACTCCGGCGAGAGCATCCTTGAGGGCCTCGGGTTCGAGCGCGGTCGATTCGACGCGCAGGCTCTCGTAGCCGGATCTCCGCACGCTTTCGACGGCGCGGTCGTGCACGCCCTCGAGCAGCAGGAAGTTGATCTTGTCCTTGGGCAGGGAATGCCGGTTGGCCATGTTGGTGATCGACTCCGTATCTGAATGCGCGAAAGGTGATAATAACGTCATGAGTCGCTTTGATCCGATCGAATCGCTGACCGACGACGAGTCGCTGGTGCACTACGGCCGGGACTGGACGCGCTTCTGGCCGGCACGGCCGGAAGCCGTGGTCTTTCCCCGCAGCACCGAAGAGGTGGTGGAACTGGTCCGCATGGCCCGCCGCGAAGGCTTGAAACTGGTCCCCAGCGGCGGCCGCACGGGCCTGTCCGGCGGCGCGGTGGCCAGCAGCGGCGAGGTGGTGGTCTCGCTCGAGAAGATGCGCGAGCTTGTCGAAGTCGATACGACCGAGCCCAGCCTGCGCGCCCAGGCCGGCCTGCCGGTCGGCGATCTGCAGCGCCGGGCGGCCGACGCCGGGCTGTACTACCCGGTCGACTGGGCGGCTGCCGGCTCCAGCCAGCTCGGCGGCTCGATCGCCACCAACGCCGGCGGCATTCGCGTACTGCGCTACGGCATGACGCGCGACTGGGTGCAGGGCCTGACGGTGGTTACCGGCAGCGGCGAGGTGCTGGAGCTCAACCGGGGGCTGGTCAAGAACAACACCGGCCTGGACCTCAGGCACCTGATGATCGGTTCCGAAGGCGTGCTCGGCATTATCACCGAGGCGACCATGGCATTGACCCGGCCGCCGCCGGAGCAGTCCGTGCTGCTGGTCGGTTTTGCCGGTCTGTCGTCGATCATGCCGGTCTTCGCCGAACTGCGAGCCGGCCTGACCCTGTCGGCATTCGAGTTCTTCGACCGGCGTTCGATCGACCACGTCGCAGAGGCCACCGGCGAGGCGTTCCCCCTGGACGGCGAATGCCCATACTACGCCGTGGTTGAATTCGACGACCCCGGCCAGTCCAGCCAGGAACGCGCTCTGGAACTGTTCGAGCGCCTGGTGGAAGCTGGTCACCTGGCCGATGGCACGATCAGCCAGTCGCTCACCCAGGCCGAGGAACTATGGCGATGGCGCGAAGCGATCAGCGAATCGATCAGCCCGATGACGCCCTACAAGAACGACCTGTCGGTGCGCGTTTCACGGGTGCCGGAGTTTCTCGAATCGCTCGACAAGCTCGTGGCGGCGCACTACCCGGAGTTCGAGGTCGTCTGGTTCGGCCATATCGGCGACGGCAACCTGCACATGAACGTTCTCCGGCCCGAGGACTGGTCGATCGAGGACTTCCACGCCGCCGGCAAGGCGCTGAGCCCGCGCGTGTTCGAACTGGTCCGGCAATTCGAGGGCAGCGTGTCGGCCGAACACGGCGTGGGCCTGCTCAAGCGCGAAGACCTGCACTACACCCGCTCGAAGGCCGAGATCGAACTGATGCGCCAGATCAAGGCCGCCTTCGACCCCGACGGCATCTTCAATCCCGGGAAGGTTTTCTGACAGTCAAAACCTTGTCACCACGGAAGACACGGAAGACACGGAAGGAAAAGATTTTTTACTTGTTTTCCCGTGCTTTCCGTGTTTTCCGTGGTTCCAGGGTTTTACGCTTTTGACCTTTAAGCCGCCTGACGTTCCTCCGGCGCCAGGCGTTCGAGCAGTTCCTCGGCCAGGTGGAAGCGATCCTCGATTTCTTCGAACTCGCCCTTGATGCGCAGCTTGTCGTTGTCGGGCAGTTCGAAGGTGTGGGATTCCTTCTGGATCATCTTGAGCAGCTCGCCCATGTTGATGTCGGGCTTGGCCTGGAATTCCACACGACCGCCGGCCGGGCCGACCTCGAGGCGCTTCATGCCCAGCTTCTTCGCGCGCAGTCTCAGTTCCGCCGTGGCGAAGAGGTTCTTGACCTCCTGCGGGAGCAGGCCGAAGCGGTCGATCATCTCGACCTGCAGGTCGTTGAGCTTTTTCTCCGTGTCGGCCTGGCTGATGCGCTTGTAGAGCACCAGGCGCTGGTGCACGTCGGGCAGGTAGCCTTCCGGGATCATGGCGGTGATGTGCAGGTCGACCTCGCTGGTGATCGACATCGGCTCGTCGAGGTCGGGCTCCTCGCCGTTCTTGAGCGCCTCGACGGCGCGGTTGAGCAGGTCGGAGTAGAGCGCGAAACCGATCGCCTCGATCTGGCCGGACTGGTCTTCGCCCAGCAGTTCGCCGGCACCGCGAATTTCGAGGTCGTGACTGGCCAGGGTGAAACCGGCGCCGAGTTCCTCCAGGGTCTGAATGGCTTCAAGGCGCTTTTTGGCGTCGCGCGTGAGCGTCTTCCACGGCGGCGTGATCAGGTAGGCGTAGGCCAGGTGGTGCGAGCGGCCGACGCGGCCCCGGAGCTGGTGGAGCTGGGCGAGGCCGAACTTGTCGGCGCGATTGATGATGATGGTGTTGGCTGTGGGCACGTCGATGCCGTTTTCGATGATGGTCGAGCAAACCAGCAGGTTGATGCGGCGCGAGTAGAAATCGCGCATGGTCTTTTCCATCTCGCCCGGCGGCATCTGGCCGTGGGCCATGCCGATGCGCGCGTTGGGGAACATTTCCTCGAGTTCGGCGACCTGGCGCGCCATGGTGCGCACCTCGTTGTGCAGGAAATACACCTGCCCGCCGCGCTGGAATTCGCGCGAGACCGCGTCGCGGATCGCCGCCGAATCCCACTCGGACACGAAGGTGCGAACGGCCAGTCGCTTGGCCGGCGGGGTGGCGATGATCGACAGTTCCCGAAGGCCGGCCATGGACATGTTGAGCGTGCGCGGGATCGGCGTGGCGGTCAGCGTGAGCAGGTCCACCTCGGCGCGCAGGGCCTTGAGCCGCTCTTTCTGGCGAACCCCGAAACGCTGTTCCTCGTCGATGATGACCAGGCCCAGTTCCTTGAACTTGATGTCCTTTTGCAGCAGCCGGTGGGTGCCGATGACGATGTCGACCGTGCCGTCCTTCAGGCCGTCCAGGGTCTTGCCGGCGGCTGCTCCGGTGCGCGAGAGCAGGCGGACATTGACCGGCCAGTCGGCGAAGCGGTCGGCGAAGTTGCGGTAGTGCTGCTCGGCGAGCAGGGTGGTCGGGGCGAGCATTGCGACCTGGCGGCCCGAATTGGCCACCACGAAGGCCGCGCGCAGGGCGACTTCGGTCTTGCCGAAGCCGACGTCGCCGCACACCACGCGGTCCATCGGCTCGGTCGAGGCCAGGTCGGCGAGCACCGCGTCGATGGCCTCCTGCTGGTCGTCGGTTTCCTCGTATTCGAAGCCGGCGGCGAAGCGCGCGTAGAGCCCGCGGTCGAGCTCGTAGCTCTGTCCTTCCCGGGCCGCTCGGCGGGCCTGCAGGTTGAGCAGTTCGGCGGCCGCGTCGCGCACTTTCTCGGCCGCCTTGCGCCGGGTGCGCGCCCAGCGGTC
Organism: Wenzhouxiangella sp.; assembly: GCA_036351755.1. Taxonomy (GTDB): domain Bacteria; phylum Pseudomonadota; class Gammaproteobacteria; order Xanthomonadales; family Wenzhouxiangellaceae; genus Wenzhouxiangella. The sequence continues at coordinate 23,059 of JAZBPT010000252.1, forward strand.
GGAGCTGAGCTTGTGCAGGTCGATGCTGTCGGGGTCGGCGCCGGTGTAGCGGCTGACCAGGTGCAGGTCGGTGACCGGCACGTAGAGCTTGTCGCCGCCGGCGTATTCCAGACAGAGATACTCGGCCGTGGTATCCCCCGCGTCGAGCACTTCGAGTCCGAGGTAGCGGCCGATGCCGTGCTCCAGATGCACCACAAGGGCGCCGGGCTGGAGGTCGGCCAGGCTCTTGATCATCGACTCCGGGTCCTGCCCCGTGCGCCGCTCCCGCCGGACGGTGCGCGTATGACCGGGGAAGAGCTCGCTCTCGGTCAGCACGGTGATGCCGCGATCGCCCAGGCGGCAGCCGCCAGAGACCGGCAAGACCGCAATGACCAGCGGATCGTCGCCCGAAAGAAAGGCCGACCAGGAATCGAGTAGTTTCGGGCGCAGGCCGCTGGCACGCAGCGCATCCCGGATCAATTCCCGGCGGCCGGCGGTATCGGCGGCGATCAGGACCCGGTCCGCCATGCCGCGCAACTGCCCGGTGGTCTGCTCCGCCTTGTCGTCGAGATCGAGGGCGGGCGGGGGCGCGACGGCGTCGGCAGCCGGCTTGCGCCGCGTGACCTTCACGGCGGCGTCGTCTTCCATCGTGCGTGCCAGGTCGCCGGCCGGCACGAACAACTCATCCGGATCGAGAGCGGGCCGTTCGATGTCGCCGCCGCGTTGCTCGCGGCGATGCTCGACCTCGTGCCAGTAGTCCCGGGCCGCGTCCTCGACGCCGGGCAGCAGTAGCAGACGATGCGGGCTCGGCAGGTAATCGGTCAGGCTCGAAGTGGCCTCGAAGAACAGCGGCAGGTACTGCTCCAGGCCCTGGCTGTGATGGCCCTCGCCGACTTCCTGGTACGGCAGGGCGCGCCTGAGGTCCACGTCGAAGCGGTTGCGGAAGGCGCGGCGGAAGGCCTGGCGGCTGTCTTCGTCGAAGGGGTACTCGCGCGCCGGCAGCATGTCGATGCGCTCGAGCTTGCCGGTGGAGCGCTGGCTCTCGGCGTCGAATGTGCGAATCGACTCGATCTCGTCGTCGAATAGCTCGAGGCGATAGGGCTCCGGGCGGCCCATGGGCCACAGATCCATCACCGCGCCGCGGATCGCGAACTGGCCGGGCTGCCAGACCTGCTCGGTCACCTGGTAGCCGGCGGCATGCAGGCGGGCTCGGAATTGCTCGCTGTCGATGCGCTCGCCCACGGCCAGGTTGAGGCTCTGGCCCTGCACCCAGGCGACCGGCGGCAGGCGCTGCATCAGCGCGGTGATCGGCGCGATGACCACGCCCGAATCCATGCCGGGCAGGCGCGAGAGCAGGTCCAGGCGCCGCGAGATCAGGTCCGGGTGGGGCGAGTAGAGATCGTAGGGCAGGATCTCCCAGTCCGGAAACAGCTCCGCGTCGACCGTGCCGAGCTGGTTGATGTCGTCGCGCAAGTGCCGGGCGGCGTAGCCGTCGGGCACGGCCACCAGCACCGGGCCGCCCTTGCGGTCGGCATAGGTCGAGATGGCTAGCGCCAGCGGCAGGCCCTCGAGCAGGGGCCAGTCGACGCGGCCCTCGCCGTCGCGGGGCGGATTGAATACGGAGAAGCGCTCGGACATGACTCGGTGGGGTCTTTGAAACCGCGCATTTTACCAAGCGCGGACGGGACGGCCGGGTGAAGTGTGATTCCGGCGTCGGGGGCTCGCGGATAATTTTCGATATTGACGCTTGTCGATTTTTGCAACTTCGGGTAGACTTGCCGGCTTAGTTCGGAAGGGCGATTAGCTCAGTTGGTTAGAGCGCTGTCTTGACATGGCAGAGGTCGCTGGTTCAAATCCAGCATCGCCCACCACCGAATGCTCCCCAGCCCTTTCTGTGCACGCCGCTTTCGGCGCCGTTCGGTGCTCGGAATCCTCATGTACATTTGAGTACACTGCGGTTCCTGCGCTCCGCGCGTCACCGAAATCGACGCACCCAGAAAGCGCTGGGGAGCATTCGGTTCAGTAGCGAGTTAAGGGGCCGACTTCGGTGCTCGGAATCCTCATGTACATTTGAGTACACTGCGGTTCCTGCGCTGCGTCCGCCACCGAAATCGACGCACTCAGAAAGCGCTGGAACAAATTCGAGGCCTGGGGATGATATAGGGGTGCTCGGAATCCTCATGTACCATCAAGGTACACGCGCGACGGCTGCAAACGGGCGCTGCTTGCGCCGCGTGCAAGTCGCACCCGTTTTCCGCCTGCGCTCCGGTTCCTGCGCTCCGCGCGTCGCCGAAATCGACGCACCCAGAAAGCGCTGGGGAGCATTCGGTTCGATAGATGGGTTGGTGGGGCCGCTCGCTAGGATGCGTGCAGCGTCAGCGGAACGCAACGGCTCCCTGGCGGTGCTGACTGGGGCGGTCCGTCCCGTTGGTCCCAGGCATCTCATAGCCTCTGAGAAATTGGCGCCTGAGGGTCGGGCTGCTACGGGTTGGCCCGCTGAGGGCCTCGCCACTGCGTCGAACCGAAGCGGGCCAACCCGTAGCGGCCCGAGATCGGAGCCGCCGATGGCGGTAGTCGATGGATGCTCTGGCTCGATTGAGTCTGGCCTGCTGAGGGCCTCGCCACCGCGTCGAACTGAAGCAGGCCATCCCCAATCGGGCCGGGATCGAAGCTTCCCCTGAAAAGGGCGGCAAAGGCTTCAGTTTTCCCGGATTTGCCCCAACTTTTCGGGCTGAGTGACGGTAGAATTCACAACCATGGTTCAGATTACGCTTCCAGACGGTAGCCGGAAGAATTTCGATCATCCGGTGACGGTACATGAGGTGGCCGAGTCGATCGGTCCGGGCCTGGCCAAGGCGGCGCTTGCCGGGGAGGTCGAGGGACGGCTGGTGGATACCAGTTTCAAGATCGATCGCGACGCCGAGCTGCGGATCATCACGCCGCGCGACGAGGAGGGCGTGGACATGCTGCGGCATTCCACGGCGCACCTCATGGCGCAGGCGGTCAAGCGCCTTTTCCCCGATACCCAGGTCACGATCGGGCCGGTCATCGAGAACGGTTTCTACTACGATTTCGCGCGCGAGGAGCCGTTCCGTCCCGAGGATCTCGAGAAGATCGAGCAGGAAATGGCGAAGATCGTCGCCGAGGACATCGCCGTCGAGCGTTCCGTGATGGAACGCGACGAAGCCGTCGAGTTCTTCCGCGACATGGGCGAGGAGTACAAGGCGAAGATCATCGAGGACATTCCGGCCGACGAGACGCTGTCGCTTTACCGGCAGGGTGACTTCATCGACCTGTGCCGCGGCCCGCACGTGCCTTCGACCGGCAAGCTCGGCGCCTTCAAGCTGACCAAGCTGGCCGGCGCCTACTGGCGCGGCGACTCCGACAACGAGATGCTGCAGCGCATCTACGGCACCGCCTGGCCGGACAAGAAACAGCTCAAGGCCTATCTCAAGCGCCTGGAAGAGGCCGAGAAGCGCGACCACCGCAAGCTCGGCGCGCGCCTGGATCTCTACCACATCCAGCCCGAAGCCCCCGGCATGGTGTTCTGGCACGACCGCGGCTGGCGCATCTACCTGGCGCTGCAGGACTACATCCGCGAGCGCCTGCGACAGGCCGACTACCAGGAAATCCACACGCCGTCGATCGTCGATCGCAGCCTGTGGGAGAAGTCGGGCCACTGGGAGAACTTCGGCGACGACATGTTCATCACCTCGTCGGAAGATCGCGTCTACGCGGTCAAGCCGATGAACTGTCCCTGCCACGTCCAGGTGTTCAACCAGGGCCTGAAGAGCTACCGCGACCTGCCGCTGCGCATGGCCGAGTTCGGCTCCTGCCACCGCAACGAGCCCTCCGGCGCGCTGCACGGCCTGATGCGCGTGCGCAATTTCGTGCAGGACGACGCCCACATCTTCTGCACCGAGGACCAAATCCGCGACGAGGTGCTGGCCTTCAACAAGCTGGTCTTCGACGTCTACAACGACTTCGGCTTCACCGACGTGGCGGTCAAGCTCTCGACCCGCCCGGAAAAGCGCGTGGGTTCCGACGAGGTCTGGGACAAGGCCGAGAAGGCCCTGGCCGACGCGCTCGAGGCGGCCGGCATCGAATACGAGCTTCAGCCGGGCGAGGGCGCCTTCTACGGGCCCAAGATCGAATTCTCGCTGACCGATTGCATCGGCCGCGTCTGGCAGTGCGGCACCATGCAGGTCGACTTTTCCATGCCCGGTCGCCTCGGCGCCGAGTACGTCGACGAGGACGGCGAGCGCCGCGTGCCGGTCATGCTGCACCGCGCCATCCTGGGTTCGATCGAGCGTTTCATCGGCGTGTTGATCGAGCACTACGCCGGCGACCTGCCGCTGTGGCTGGCACCGGTCCAGGCGGTGGTGATGAACATCACCGACGCCCAGGCCGACTACGTCAGCGAAGTGACCAAGAGCCTGAATCAGCACGGTTTTCGGGTGGAGTCGGACTTGCGGAACGAGAAGATCGGCTATAAAATCCGCGGCCGCACGCTCGAGAAGATCCCGTACCTTCTGGTCGTGGGCGATCGCGAGGTCGAAAATCGCCAGGTGGCCGTGCGGTTGCGCGACGGGACCGACCTGGGCGCGATGCCTGTCGACGACCTTGTTGCGCGCCTGTCCGAGGAGGTGGCACGGCGCGGCCCGATCGACGATAATTGACGGTTCGCTCGCGTTGATTTCAGACGCAACGGATTCAAAACCTTTAAGGAGCAGCACACATCGCAACGGATAAGCAGACCCGACGCAACGAAGACATCACGGCGCGAGAAGTGCGCGTTGTGGGTTCAGAAGGCGATCAGATCGGGGTGATGGGGATCAGGGATGCGCTGGCCCGTGCCGAGGAAGAGGGCATGGACCTCGTCGAGATTGCGCCGCAGGCCGATCCGCCCGTCTGCCGCATCATGGACTGGGGCAAGTACCGCTTCGAACAGTCCAAGAAGGCGCAGGCGGCGCGCAAGAAGCAGAAACAGATTCAGATCAAGGAAGTGAAGTTCCGCCCCGGAACCGACGACCACGACTACGAGGTCAAGATGCGCAACCTGCGCCGGTTCATCGAAGAAGGCGACAAGGTCAAGGTGACCCTTCGCTTCCGTGGTCGCGAAATGGCCCACCAGGAACTCGGTCTCGAGATTCTGCAGCGGGTCGAGCAGGACATGGCCGAAGAAACGGTCGTGGAGCAGCGCCCGCGCATGGAGGGGCGACAGATGGTCATGATGCTGTCGCCCAAAAAGACATCCTGACAAGGATGACTTCCTGAGCGGCGTTGAACGAACCGACGGCATGAGCTGTCGGATACAACTCGCCGGAATGCAGCTCGCACAAGCGTTGCCCGGACGGCCCGGGAGCCGCTGCACGAAGGTACAACAAAAGGAGCAAGACAATGCCGAAGATGAAGAGCAATCGGGGCGCGTCCAAGCGCTTCCGGGCTACGGGTAGCGGGCGCATCAAGCGCAAGCGCGCCAACCACAGCCATATCCTCACCAAGAAGGACACCAAGCGCAAGCGTCGCCTGCGTGCTTCCACCCTGGTCAACCGCGCGGAAGAGAAAGCCGTGCGCCAGATGCTGCCGAAGCTGTAAGGGAGAGCGATCATGGCACGAGTCAAACGAGGAGTAGTCGCCCGTCGTCGTCACCGCAAGGTGCTCAGCCGGGCCAAGGGCTATTACGGCGCACGCCGAAAGGTCTTTCGCGTCGCCAAGCAGGCCGTCATCAAGGCCGGCCAGTACAGCTACCGCGATCGCCGTCAGCGCAAGCGCGATTTCCGCAGCCTGTGGATCCAGCGCATCAACGCCGCGGCGCGGGAAAACGGCCTGTCCTACAGCCGTTTCATCAACGGCCTCAAGCGGGCTGACATCGCCATCGACCGCAAGGTCCTGGCCGATCTGGCCGTCAACGACAAGGCCGCCTTCAAGGCGCTGGCCGAGAAAGCTCAGTCCAGCCTGGGCTGAGCATGGAGACGACGGCATCGCAGAACCTGCTCGAGGACGCCCTCGAGCAGGTCGCCAAGGCCGACAGCGAGCGAACCCTGGACGAGGTCCGGATTCGCTTCCTCGGCAAGAAAGGGGCGCTCACCGCGCAACTCAAGGAGCTGGGCCGTCTGCCGCCGGAAGAGCGGCGCGAGGCTGGTCAGCAGATCAACCGCGCCAAGCAGGAACTGGAGCGGGCCATCTCCGAACGCGGCGAGATCCTCGCCCGCGAACACCTGAACGCCCGCCTGGCCGAGGAAAGTCTCGACGTCACCCTGCCGGGCCGCACGGTCGAGGCCGGAGGTGCGCATCCGGTTAACCGGGCGCTAGATCGCCTGCTCGACATCTTCCAGCGACTCGGCTTCGAAGTGGCCACCGGCCCGGAAGTCGAGGACGACTATTACAATTTCGAGGCGCTGAACTTCCCGCCGCATCATCCGGCGCGGGCGATGCACGACACGTTCTACCTGCCGGACGGCCGCCTGCTGCGCACGCATACCTCGCCGGTTCAGATTCGAGTGATGAAGGAGCGCGGCGCTCCGGTTCGCGTCGTCGCCCCTGGACGGGTTTTCCGCTCCGACTCCGATCAGACGCACACGCCGCAATTCCACCAGGTCGAGGGCCTGCTGGTCGACCGCGACGTCACCTTCGCCGACCTCAAGGGCATGCTGTCGGATTTCGTCAATGCCTTCTTCGAGGACGATCTCGAAATGCGGCTGCGTCCGTCCTACTTCCCGTTCACCGAGCCTTCGGCGGAAGTGGACGTCCGCTGGCGCCACCCCGACGGCACGGCGGGCGACTGGCTCGAAGTGCTCGGTTGCGGCATGGTGCATCCCAATGTTCTGAGCAACTGCGGCGTCGATCCTGAGGAATACACCGGATATGCCTTCGGCCTGGGCGTCGAGCGCTTCGCCATGCTGCGCTACCGCGTGGACGACCTGCGCCTGTTTTTCGACAACGACCTGCGCTTCCTGCGCCAGTTCCGGTAAGCAGGGAGGCTAAGGGAACCCAATGAAGATCAGTCATCGCTGGCTCGGCGAATGGGTGGATTCCGGCCTGGATGCCGAAGAAATCGCCGAGCGCTTCACCCTCGCCGGCCTGGAAGTCGATTCGATCGAGCCGGTGGCGCCGCCGCTGGACGGCGTGGTCGTCGCCGAGATCGTTTCCGTCAAGCCGCACCCCGACGCCGATCGGCTGCGCGTTTGCAGGGTCGCCGGCGACAGTGAGGAGCGCACCATCGTCTGCGGTGCGCCCAATGCCCGCGAAGGCCTCAAGGCGCCGCTGGCCACGCTGGGCACCAGATTGCCCGGGGGATTGAAGATCAAGCCGGCCAAGCTGCGCGGCGTGGGCTCGGAGGGCATGCTCTGTTCCGAACCGGAGCTGGGCCTGGGCGATGACGCGGACGGCCTCATGGAACTTCCGGCCGATGCGCCCGTGGGCGAACCACTGACCGGCTATCTGGGCCTGGATGACTCGATCCTCGAGATCGATCTCACGCCCAACCGCGCTGATTGCCTTTCGGTGCGCGGCCTGGCCCGGGAACTGTCCGCGATCACGGCCCGGCCGATGCGCGCTCCGGCCGTCGACGAGGTGTCGGCCGAGATCGAGCGGGGCGTCGACATCGCCCTCGACAGCCCGCAGGACTGCCCGCGTTACGTCGGGCGCGTGATCGAGGGCATCGACGCGGCGGCGGATACTCCGCTGTGGATGGTCGAGCGCCTGCGTCGCTCGGGCATCCGCAGCCTGGGGCCCGTGGTGGACGTTACCAATTACGTGCTGCTCGAACTCGGCCAGCCCATGCATGCGTTCGACCTCGATCGCATCGAAGGCGGCATTCGCGTCAGACGGGCGCGCAAGGGTGAGAAGATCACGCTGCTCGACGGCCAGCAAGTCGAGCCCGATGAAGACATGCTCCTGATCGCCGACCACGAACGCCCGCTGGCCATCGCCGGCGTGATGGGCGGCGAGGACTCGGCGGTGGGTGGGACCACGCGCGATATCCTGCTCGAGTCGGCCTGGTTCAATCCGGCCACGATCAGCGGTCGCGCGCGGCGCCTGGGTCTTTCCACCGAGTCGGCGCATCGTTTCGAGCGCGGTGTCGATCCCGCGCTGCAGCGCCTGGCGATCGAGCGCGCCACCGGGTTGATCATGGAAATTGCCGGCGGTCGGCCCGGGCCCGTCGTCGAAGCGCTTGATGAAGAGGCCCTGCCGGGCGCCTCCAGTGTGGAACTGCGCATGATGCGCCTCAATCGCCTGCTGGGCGCCGAACTCGACACCGACTCGGTCCAGTCCATGCTCGAGCGGCTCGGCATGGAAGTTCGTCGCGACGATGATCGCTTCGAGGTCGTGGCGCCGACGGCGCGACGCGATATCGAGATCGAGGCGGACCTGATCGAGGAAGTCGCCCGTATCCACGGCTACGACCGCCTTCCCACCCGTCATCCCGGCGGCGAGATCGTGGTCAAGGCACCGGCCGAGACAGTGACCAGCGAGAGAGCCCTCCGGCAGCAGCTGGCCGCGCGCGGTTTCCAGGAGATTATGTCCTGGAGCTTCGTCAGCCAGGCGCAGCTCGACCGCCTGTCCATGGGCGAAGGCGCCCAGCCGCTGGCCAACCCGCTGAGCCGCGAGATGGCGGTGCTTCGCACCAGCCTCTTGCCGGGTCTGCTGGACGTGGCCGGCCGCAACCTGCGTCGGCAGCTGCCTTCCTTCCGTCTGTTCGAGACCGGTCATTGCTTTCGCAATGGCGCCGAGTCCTTCGAGGAAGCCTGGCGCCTGGGCCTGCTCATGACGGGCCATGTCCGTCCGGAGCATTTCAGCGGCAAGCCGAGGAGCGTCGACTACTTCGACCTCAAGGGCGAAGTGGAGCACCTGCTGAGCTTCAATTCGATCGACGGTGAGGTTGGTTTCGAGCGAACCGATCTGCCCTGGCTGCATCCGGGGCAGGCGGCGCGACTGCTCATCGACGGTGTCCAGGCCGGCTGGCTGGGCCAGCTTCATCCAGCGCTCGCTGGTGAGCTGGAGCTCGATCAGCCCGTCTTCGTGGCCGAGTTCGACGGCAGCAGTATCAGCGGCCGGCGTCTGCCGGAGCACCGCGACAGCGGCCGCTTCCCCGCCGTGCGCCGCGACATCGCCATCGTCGTCTCCGACGAATATCCCGCCGGAGAACTGGTCGAGGCGGTGCGCGAATCGGCCGGCGGATTGCTCGAAAACTGCGTCATATTCGACCAGTATCGGGGGGAGGGGATCGAAACCGGGTTCAGAAGCCTGGCTATTGGCTTGATTTTGCGCGATGTTTCGCGCACCCTAAAGGATCGTGAGATCGATGCACTGCTCGAGACGGTGCTGGCCGATCTCGACAGTCGCTTCGGTGCCAAATTGAGAGGTTGAAAAGGGGATGTCGTTGACCAAAGCTGACCTGGCTTCCGCACTGTTCGATGAGGTCGGTCTGAACAAGCGCGAAGCCAAGGAGTTCGTTGACGCCTGGTTCGAAACCATCCGCCAGGCCCTCGAGAACGGCGATCACGTCAAGCTGTCGGGATTCGGCAACTTCCAGCTTCGCGACAAGAACCAGCGCCCCGGGCGCAATCCCAAGACGGGTGAGGAAATCCCGATATCGGCCCGGCGCGTCGTGACCTTCAAGCCGGGGCAGAAACTCAGAGCGAGGGTGGAAGCGTATGCTGGATCCGCGGAGTAACCAGGAGCTGCCGCCGATACCGGCGAAGCGCTACTTCACCATCGGCGAGGTGAGCGATCTTTGCGCCGTCAAGCCGCACGTGCTCCGCTACTGGGAACAGGAATTCCCCCAGCTCAAGCCGGTCAAGCGCCGCGGCAACCGCCGCTACTACCAGCGACACGACGTGCTGATGGTGCGCCAGATCCGCAGCCTGCTGCACGAACAGGGATTTACCATCCAGGGCGCCCGTCAGCGACTCGAAGGCGACACGGCGCAAAACGACGTCTCGCGCAGCCAGCAGCTCGTGCGCCAGATGCGCGTCGAGCTCGAAGAAATCCTGCACGTATTGCGTCGCTAGGGTAAAATACTCGTTTTAGCCCCAAGCAAGTTTCGGTCGGAGCGTAGCGCAGCCTGGTAGCGCACCACAATGGGGTTGTGGGGGTCGCGAGTTCGAATCTCGCCGCTCCGACCATTTCCTTTACCTCACATCTCCTGCATCGCGATCCGGATTCACGGGTCTTTCATTGCGAGTGGCGTCCAATATTGCTTCGCAATACAATCGCCCCTACCAATGCAGGGCGTCTATCGCCTCAACGCAGCAGAGAGCCTTATGAAGAATCGACCCAAAGTCGCGAACATGCCGGATGTCGCCTCCCACGCCCGTGCCCAGGTGGCCGGACAACTCGACTGGGTGGGCATGAACACTATCGAGATGCCCATCCTGCTGGATGCCACCGACGGCGAGCACGTGCAGACGACGGCGCACATCAGCGCTTTCGTCGACCTCGAACGCCCGGAGAAGCGCGGCATCCACATGTCCCGGCTTTACTTGCACCTGGATCGCGCCCTGGCCGAGCATACGGTGACGCCCGCGCTCCTGCGGCATCTGCTTCGTGATTTCCTGGCATCGCATGAGGACCTGAGCTCGCGCGCCATGGTCCGGCTCGACTTCGACTACATGCTCAGGCGCAAGTCGCTGGTCAGCGACAACAGCGGCTGGAAGCGCTACCCGATCAGCCTGATCGCCAGCCTGGAGGATCGCGAGTTCCAGATCGAAATGGCGCTTCAGATCGCCTATTCGAGCACCTGTCCGTGCTCCGCGGCCCTGGCGCGCCAGCTCATCCAGGATCAGTTCCGCAAGGACTTCGGCGACGACGGCGCGGTCGACATCGGCGCTGTGCTCGAGTGGCTGGGCAGCGAAGAAGGCATTGTCGCCACGCCCCACAGCCAGCGCAGTGCAGCCGACATCAGGCTGCAGCTGGCGCCGAGCTTCGAGGCGTTTCCCTTCGTCGAGATGGTGGATGCCGTCGAGGGCGCGCTCAAGACCCCGGTGCAGGCGGCCGTGAAGCGAGAAGACGAGCAGGCTTTCGCGCTGCTCAACGGCCAGAACCTGATGTTCTGCGAAGACGCCGCGCGTCGCGTTCAGACGGCGCTGGAATCAGAGGAACGCGTTATCGACTTCTGGGCCCGCTGCCGTCATTTCGAGAGCCTGCACCCGCACAACGCGGTCGCGATCGTGACCAAGGGCGTGGAAGGCGGCTACAAGCCGATCGACGGCCAGCCTTCCGGCTGGCGGCACGACTGACAGACGCCGAGCCGTCCGGGATTTCAGTTCGACCCGCTCAGCCCGACTTGCAGGTCGGGCAGGGCGACGCCGATCGTGGCTGACCCCGGAGCCGACCAGGCTTCGGCCACGACCGATCCGTCTTCCAGTCGGGTCACGGTCAGGCGCATCAGGGTCTCGTCGCCGCCGCGTTCCATACGGTAATAGTTGAGCGAGATCGACAGGCCCAGGCTCATTTCAGCCGCATCCAGCGGCTCGATGCTCTCCCCGGTACGAAGCTTGAAGTTGCGGGCCACCCGCCATTGGCCGTCCTCGCGCACGCCCAGCCAGCCGTCGTAGCCGCGCACCGGCAGGAAGCGAATGATCCGGTCTTCGCCGACGGCCTCGCCGGAATCGGGATTCACGAGCCGGTCTCCGATGGTCAGCTCGCTGCCGTCGAAAGCGATTTCCTTGAGCAGCCCGACGCTGTCCTCGTCGTCGCCGAAGCGGCAGGAGGCCGGATCGGTTTCTCCCACCAGCCCGCGCTCGGAGACCTGGAAGGCCATCGCGCAGCTGCGCCGCGCACGGCCCTGCGGGTCGAGCAGCGCGATTTCCCCCTTGAGGCGGTTCGACATCGCACCCGGTTCGAGCTTGAGTCCGAAACGGCGCGCATCTTCGCCGTTGACGGCGGCCTGCTGCATCGACAGGCCCAGCCGGTCGCCTTCACCACTGGGCTCGCGGCTGATGGTCAGGGCCTGGGCGCGCCGTTGGTCTTCGCGGACGCTGACGTACTCGCCGGGCATACGGCCAGCCACCTGCTGGAGCACCGGGGAGGGCGTCGCCGTCTCTTGCTGTGCTCGTCGCGGCGCCGTTGATGCACAACCGGCCAACACGGATATCAGCAGTACAACGGCGCAGCATGCCGCCATGCGACCGTGCGGCGGGGCGATCGATTTGCGGTGAAGCATTTCAGGGTGCCTGCGCATCGGGGTTTTCGTCCCAGTCGAGCAGCAGGGCGGGGTCGATCCGAACCTCGCGCAGGTTCATTCGCCAATCCAGGTGCGGGCCGGTCGCGCGCCCGGTCGCCCCGACTTCGGCAATCACTTCTCCACGGTCGACGACGTCGCCGGGCTTCACGTGCATCGCGTGCAGGTGGAGGAATGCAGAGACCAGGCCGTGACCGTGGTCGACGAAAAGGGTGCCCCCGGAAAAGTACATGTCCGGATGGGCCAGCGTGACCACGCCCGGAGCGGGCGCGCGCACCGGCGTGCCGGTCGGTGCGGCGATGTCGATACCCCAGTGGGGATTGCGCGGCTCGCCGTTGAGAATGCGCTGGCTGCCGTAGACGCCGGTGACCGGTCCGGCCAGGGGCCAGTCGAAGCCCGCCGACCAGTCCAGCCGCGCGTCGCGTCGCTTGCGCGCCTCCTGAGCCTGCCGTGCATCCTCGCGGATTCGCGCAAGGACCGACTCCGGGGGCGTGACCTTGTCCTGCGGCAGCCCGTCGATGCGCTGGATGTCGAACTCCCGCGGCTGCGGAGCGAGCGTCTCTTCCAGGCGCATGCCGGTCGGCAGGACGACCTCGACGCGCGTCGGGTCGGTTTGCTGGCGCTCGAAGGCGAGCAGGAAGCGCCCGTCAGCGCTGGTCATGACCGGCTCGCCGTCGACTTCGACCGAGCTGCCGGCCGGTGCCCGTCCCACGACGAGACCGCCCTGGACGACTTCACCCTCGAACCGGACGGGGCCTTCGTCTTCGGCCGCAGCCGGGAACGGGGCGATGATCAGGAGGGCTGCGGCCAGGACGAGACCGGAAAGCTGGCTATGCATTGCCGTCTCCGCGAATGGTCAGGGTCTGCCCGGGTCGGAGGATCGCGCCCTCGTTGAGCCCGTTCCATCGCATCAGCTCGCGCACCGATACGTCGTGGCGCCGCGCGATGGTCCACAGGGAATCGCCGCGGCGCACCGTGTATTCCCGGCTTTGCGAGCTGCCCGGTTGCGCCATGTTCACGAGGATGCGGTCGCCGGGGCGAATCAGGCTGTCGCCGCCGAGCCCGTTCCAGCGCTGCAGTTCGTCGACGCTCACGCCGTAGCGTTGCGCGATCACCCACAGGCTCTCGCCCGGCCGGACCTGGTGCTGGAATCGCTTGGTCGGCAGGAGCCGTTGCTGCAGGCGCTCGAGTTGGGCATAGCGTTCGGCGTGGGGTGAATTCTGCGGCGTTCGGCCGTTGTCGGCCAGGCGCAGTTTCTGACCGACGCGCAGAAAATCGTTGCGCAGGTTGTTGGCTTCGCGCAGCTCACGCACGGTGGTGCCGTGGCGGCGGGCGAGATGGGAGAGCGTGTCGCCGCGGCGCACGCGGATCTCGCGCCAGACAATCATTTCCTCGGCGCCCAGGTCGCCGAGGACTTCGCGAACGCGGTCGGCCCGTGCGGCCGGGACCATCAGGTGGTGCGGCCCGCCCGGCGGCGTCAGGTGACCGTTGAGCCCGGGGTTGATTGCGATGAGTTCGGCAATGTCGATATCCGCAGCCGCCGAGACGGCGACGATGTCGACGGGGCCGTCGAGCTCGATGCGGGCGACCTGCGGCCGGTTGTCCCAGACGGGAATCTCGAAACCGTAGCGAGCCGGTTCGGCGAACAGGCATCCCAGCCCGTTGAGCTTGGGCACGTAGCCGAGGGTTTCGCGCGGCAGGCGAAGTTCATTCCAGTCGGTGTCGCGGCCGGCGCGGCGATTGCGTTCGATCGCGCGCGCCACCCGGCCCTGTCCACCGTTGTAGGCGGCCAGGGCCAGGTTCCAGTCGCCGAAACGACCGTGCAGGTATTCCAGGTAGTTCAGCGCCGCCCGCGTGGCCGCCCAGACGTCGCGTCGGCCGTCGTAGAAGTCGTTGATCTCGATGCCGCGCTCGCGGGCCGTCGCGCTGACGAACTGCCAGGTGCCGGCGGCGCGACCGTGCGAGTAGGCGAAGGGGTCGTAGGCGGACTCCACGATGGGCAGCAGGGCCAATTCGCCGGGCAGCTGGCGGCGCTCGAGTTCCCCGGCGATGTCGTAGAGCCAGGGCCGGGCGCGGTCGAGCACCCGCTCCATGTACTCATCTCGCTCTCCGTACCACCGGGCCCATTGCTCGGCCCGACTGTCGGCCGGGCATTCGGCGAACTCGAAACGCTCGACGACGCGCGCCCACAGGTGCGGCGGTCGCGCGGGTCGTGGTTCGGGCTCGAGGTTGTCGCCCAGGTGGCGAGTCGCTTCCTCGACGACCGAGAAGGGGTCGGGCAGGTCGGCCGGATTCGTCTGCGGGATCGGGTCGGGCGCGGCGTCTTCGGTCTCGATCATGGCGCAGCCGGAGCCGAGCAGGATCACGATGGCGGCGCTCAGTCGACTCATTCGTCGCAAGGCGGGCAAGGTGGAATGGGTGGTGTCGGTTTTCGGTTTTGTTCGCATGAATCGGTTTCGGGCTCGTGCAGCGTTCGCATGACCTGTCGGTTGCTGGAGTCGATTGTCTGAAAGCCGGTCTTTTACTTGCGGTCGGAACGGTACAATGCCCCGCATGAGCAATCAATCTTCGCATATCTCTCGCGAGCGCATTCGCGCCGCTCTGGAAGAGGCCGGACGGCCGGTAACCCGCCGCCAGCTTTCGCACCTGTTCGACCTGGACAAACCCCGGTCGGACGAACTCCTCAGACCCGTGCTGATGGAGATGGTTGCATCGGGTGAGCTGGTCAAGAACCGGCGGGCCGCCTACGGCCTGCCCTCGCAGATGGACTTGATATCCGGTCGCATCAGCGCCCATCCGGACGGGTACGGCTTCGTGGTCACCGACGGCGACGACGACGACCTCTACCTGGCGCCGAAGCAGATGCGCCAGGTGTTCAACGGCGACCGGGTTCTGGCGGCCGTCACCGCGGTCGACCGGCGCGGCCGCAAGGAAGGCGCCGTCGTCGAGGTGCTCGAACGCGTCCATACCCAGGTGGCCGGACGCCTGCTTATCGAATCCGGCGTGGCGATGGTGGTTCCCGACGATCCGCGCCTGACCCAGGACATTCTGGTGCCGCCCGAGCGCGTCGGCAAGGCGACGCCGGGCCAGGTCGTGGTCGTGCGCATCGACAAGCCGCCGACCATGAAGCGCGGCGCCGTGGGCGAGATCATCGCCGTGCTCGGTCACGCCGACGAGCCGGGCATCGCCACCGACATCGCCGTCTACAGTCACCAGCTTCCCTGGGAGTTTCCCGAAGCGGTGGTCGGCGAGGCCGAGGCCTTCGGCGACGAAGTCGCTCCGGACAAGGCCGCCGAGCGTCTCGACCTGCGCGACCTGCCGCTGGTGACCATCGACGGGGCCGATGCTCGTGATTTCGACGACGCCGTCTACGCCGAGCCCCGCGGCGACGGTTTCCGCATCCTGGTCGCCATCGCCGACGTCGCGGAGTACGTGGGCCCGGGCCGCCCCCTCGACGACGAAGCCGAGAAGCGCGGCACCTCGGTCTATTTTCCCGACCGCGTTATCCCGATGCTGCCCGAGACGCTCTCGAACGGTCTGTGCTCGCTCAACCCGCGCGTCGATCGCCTCTGCGTGGTCTGCGAGATGCACGTGGACGACAAGGGCAAGGTCACCTCCAGCCGTTTCCACGAAGCCGTGATGCGTTCACAGGCGCGGCTTACCTACGACCAGGTGCGCCGGATCATGGAAGCCGGCGATCCCGAGCTCGTCGAACGCTTCGGCCACGTTCTGGGCAACCTGCAGGCGCTCTACGAGGTGTTTCGCCTGTTCCTGCGCAAGCGCGAACGGCGTGGCGCCCTCGATTTCGACTCGCAGCAGGCCTACTTCGAGTTCGACACCGACGGCCGGGTCGCCAATATCCGGCTGCAGCAGCGCCACGACGCGCACCGCCTCATCGAGGAATTCATGATCGCCGCCAACGTGGAAGCGGCGAAGTTCGTCGGCAAGGGCAAGCTGCCCATGCTCTATCGGGTGCACGAGCCGCCCCCGGCGGACAAGCTCGAAGGGCTGGAGGAATTCCTTCGCGTCAGCGGCCTGCAGGTACGCTGGTCCGAGGAGCCCGACCCGCAGCAGTTCGCGGCGATCCAGCGCAAGGTCGCAGGGCGGCCCGACGAGTCGCTGGTCAACGCCCAGCTGCTGAGGAGCCTGAGCATGGCCGTCTACCAGCCCGAGAACAAGGGGCATTTCGGGCTCGCGCTGGAACACTACGCGCACTTCACCTCGCCGATTCGACGCTACCCGGACCTGCTCCTTCACCGGGCCATCAAGCATCTGTGCCGACAGGGCAAGCGCGGCGAATTCCACTACGGCGACACGCGCATGGAAGAGCTGGGCCGCCACTGTTCCTGGACGGAGCGGCGCGCCGAGGATGCCTCGCGCGACGTGGAAGAGCGCCTCAAGTGCCAGTTCATGCAGCGCCACGTTGGCGACATCTTCGACGGCATCATCTCCGGCGTCACCAGCTTCGGCCTGTTCGTCGAAATCGACGGCATGGCGGTCAGCGGCCTCGTGCATGTCACCGCACTGCCCAACGATTACTACCATTTCGATCCCGTGAGCTCCAGCCTGACCGGCAAGCGCCGGGGCCTGCAGTACCGGCTGGCTGACCGGGTTCGCGTGGAAGTCATCGCGGTCAATCTCGAAGAGCGCAAGATCGACTTCCGCCTGGTCGATCGCAGGGAAGACTGAGCGGCCGGGTCGGGATGAAGCGCGAACTGGCCATGGGCGTCAACGCCGTCGAGGGACTGCTCCGCCATGCCCCCGAGCGGATCGTGCGGGCCTGGATCAAGCCGGGCGGTCGGCGGGTCGGCGAGCTGGAGAACGAGTTGCGATCGGCCGGCGTGGCCGTCGAGCGCGCCGAAGAACGCGCCCTCGATCGAATGGCCGGAAGAGTTCGCCACCAGGGGATCATCGCGGAGTTCACCCCGCGACAGGCCGGCGACGATCGTCGTCTTTCGGAGCTGCTCGAGTCGATCGACGATCAGACCCTGTTCCTCGTGCTCGACGGCGTCCAGGATCCCGGAAACCTCGGGGCTTGCCTGCGAACCGCCGCGGCCGCGGGGGCGACGGCTGTCGTCATCCCGCGCAACAAGGCCGTGGGTCTCACGCCCGCTGCGCGGCGCTCGGCCGCGGGTGCGGCCGAGCGCGTCGAGCTGGTCGTGGTGACCAACCTGGCGCGCAGTCTTCGCGCGATGGCCGGTCACGGCGTCTGGCGCGTCGGCCTGGCGGCCGGAACCGGCAACAGCCTTTTCGGGGCGCGCTTCGACGGCGCGCTCGCGCTCGTGCTCGGAGGCGAGGAGGGCGGCATGCGACGCCTTACGCGCGAGCATTGCGACGAGCTCGTCGAGATCCCCATGCCGGGAGGGATCGAGAGTCTCAATGTATCCGTCGCGGCGGGAATCGCCCTGTTCGCGGCCGTCGAGAGGAGAACGCAATGAGGGCCGACAACGGATTCCGGGTGGACCTGCCGGACTGGATGGGCGAATTTTCCGGGAAGCTGCCGCGCTTCCTGCCTACGGCCCGGGAGCGAATGGCGGTGGCGGTCAGCCTGGCCGACCAGAACGTCAGGCGCAAGACGGGCGGACCCTTCGGGGCGCTTGTCGTGGCGGAAGACAGCGGTGAAGTCGTCGCCCTGGGCGTCAACCGCGTCGAGCCGCAGCTGTGTTCGGCCGCCCATGCCGAAATCGTGGCGCTGAGCATCGCGCAGCGCGTGATGGGATCCTGGAGCCTGGCAGGAACCCACATGGGCCCCCTGCAGCTGGTGACCTCCTGCGAGCCCTGCGCCATGTGTTTCGGGGCAATTCCCTGGTCCGGCGTGAGTTCGGTCCTGTGCGGGGCGACCAAGGCCGATGCCGAGGCCTCCGGCTTCGACGAAGGAGCGAAGCCCGGCGACTGGGTCGAGGCGCTCGAGCGGCGCGGCATCGAAGTGCGCACGGGCATCCTGCGCGAGGAGGCCGCCAGGATTCTCGAGCGCTACGCGGCGCGGGGAAACACGATCTACAACCCCTGACGGAATGGGGTCGGGATTCGGACAAGAAAAAAGCCGGGGCGGTCCCCGGCTTTTCTCTTTCAGGCCCGACGGGCCTCGGTTCAGCAGTTGGTAATTACTGCTGCTGTTCCTGCAGCATCTGGGTCAGCTCCTGCTGGAGCTCGGGATCGTTCTGGATCGACATGGCGATCTGGTTGAACGATTCCACGTCCAGGCCGACTTCTTCGACCGCGGTGGTCATTTCCTCGTTGGCCTCGCGCTGAAGCTCCTGGGCCTTCTGCGGGTCCTCGACGTTCTGCAGGCGGGACCGGAAGTCCTTCTGGATGCTGGCGATTTCCATCTGCGCATCGGCAAACTGCTGCAGCTGCTGGTCGCTGACCTCGATGGTCTGCGGCGCGGACTGCTGGGACTGCTGGGCGGCTTCCTGGGCCACGGCGACAGAGCCGATCATCAGGGTGCCAGCGACGGCGAACAGCTTGAGCGTGGTACGAAGTTGCATGGATGAACTCCTTTCAGGTTTTGCGTGTGGATGAGTTTCCTTCGCGGATACCAAGAAGCAAGACCTGTGCCAGTTCCTCATCGCGCCGTCAGAAGCCGCTCGCCGGCCCGATATGCGCCGGCGACGTGCCATTTGGTGTGTCACAATGGCGCATGTGACATTATTGAAGCCGCTACGCAGTCTCCGTCTGCAGTTGATCTTGCTGGTGATCCTTCCGCTGGCCGTGTTCGGCACCCTGGCGGTGTGGCTGACCTATGAGGGCGTCGAGACCCTGATCGAGCGTCGTCTGCAGAAGGAAATCGAACTCGTCGCCCGCACGCTTCGCGTGCCCGTGGAGCAGGCGATTCAGGAACGCGACCGAGAGGACATCCAGCGCACCCTCGACGCCGCGTTCGAGATCGGGCGCGTCTACGGCGCCTACGTCTACGACGCCGACGGCCGCCGCATCGCCGTGGCCGGCGAGGCCTGGCCCGGTCCCCGCGAGCAGATCGAGGCGGTCGAGCTCGTCCAGATCGGCGAGGAGACGGGGCGCTACGCCCAGCTCGCGGGCGAGCCGGTGTTTTCCTACTTCGTGCCGCTGACCGGCGCGACCGGCCGCATCGTGGGACTGTTGCAGGTGGTTCGCCTGGAAAGCGAGATCGCGCGGCGCCTCGACGAGATTCAGGTGCGCAGTTGGCTGGCCTGGGCGACGGTGATGGGGGTGATGCTGCTGATCGTTTTGTTCGGGCATCGCCTGGCGGTCGGCCGGCACGTCGAGCGCCTGGTCGACTCGATGGCGCTGGTCGAATCGGGTGACCGTTCCCACCGGGCGCGCGTGGACGGGCCGGTCGAGATCGCTTCGGTGGCCGCGGCGCTCAACCGCATGCTCGACGGACTCGACCGGATGGCCGGTGAGCTGTCGAGGCAGCGCCGCGAGCGCCGCCGCATGGAACGGCGGATGCTCGAGCAGGAAAACCTGGCCCGTCTGGGGCAGTTTTCCTCGGGGGTGGCGCACGAGCTCGGTTCCCCGCTGACGGTCATCGACGGCGATACGCGCAGGCTGCAGCGAGAGGATGGCCTGTCCGACGATTCGAATCGGCGCCTGGAGCGCATCCGGCGGCAGGTGGCCCGCACCCGGGAGTTGATCAACCAGCTCATGGAGTTCGCCCGGAGCGACCGGAGCGATCCCGAACCCGTGGACCTGCAGCGCCTGGTGCAACGCGTGCTGGCCGGCGTTCGTCCCGAGTGCGAAAGCCGCGGTATCGAACTGCAGCTGGCCGGTATCGACGGGCCGGTGACCGTGAGCGGTTGGCCGGCCCGGCTCGAGCACGCGTTGCTCAATCTCGTGCGCAATGCGGTCCAGGCCGCCGAAGGCAGCGTGCGGGTGGCTCTGGGCCACGACGACGATGGCCGAGTGATCGTGGCGGTCGAAGACGACGGCCCCGGCGTACCGCCGGAGCAGCGCGAGCGCATTTTCGAACCGTTCCACACCGCCGGCAAGGGGCAGGGCGGAACCGGCCTGGGCCTGGCCATCGTCCACGGTGTCGCCGAGGAACACGGTGCGACGATCGAGGTCGGTGCCAGCGAGGCGCTCGGCGGGAGCCGCATGGTCATGACGCTGCAAGCGAGGCAGGAATGAGTCACGGAGCGCGCATTCTCGTCGTCGAGGACGACCGGACCCTGGCCGAGCTGCTGGTCGAGGAGCTTGAGGCCGAGGGCTGGACGGTGGATGCCCAGCAGACCGCGGAACAGGCGCTGGAGATCGTCGACGAGTTCGAGCCGGACCTGGTGGTCAGCGACCTGCAGTTGCCTGGCATGGACGGCCTGGCACTGCTGGAGAGGCTTCGCGACAGGCATGCGCCTCCCGCGGTGCTGATGATCAGCGCCTACGGGACGGTCGAGCGCGCCGTCTCGGCGCTGCAAGCCGGGGCGGACAATTTCCTGACCAAGCCGCTGGACATGGATCATTTCGTGCTCAGCGTTCAGCGCGTGGTCGCCAACCGTCGCCTGCACGAAGAGGTGCAGCGCTTCCGTGAACTGCTCGAGGGGCCTTCCTTTCACGGCATGCAGGGCTCGAGCCGCGTCATGCGCGTGCTGTTCGATCGCATCCGGCAGGTTGCCCGCGCCGACGGACCCGTACTCGTGGGTGGCGAATCGGGTACCGGCAAGGACCTCGCGGCCCGAGCGATCCACGCCGAAAGTGCGCGCGCGGACAAGCCTTTCCTGGCCGTCAACTGCGCTGGCATACCCGCCGAGCTCATGGAATCGGAGTTCTTCGGTCACGCCGAGGGTGCGTTCTCCGGTGCCGACCGCGCCCGCAAGGGGCTGTTTCGGGAAGCGCACGGCGGCACGCTCTTTCTCGATGAAATCGGCGAGATGCCGATGTCGCTGCAGGCAAAGATGCTGCGGGCCCTGCAGGACGGCCAGGTCCGGCCAGTCGGCGCCGAACGCGAGCACCATGTCGACGTGCGCCTGGTGGCCGCCACGAACCAGGATCTGCACGAGCGCGTCCGCAACGGGCAGTTCCGCGAGGATCTCTATTTCCGCCTCGAGGCTTTCCAGCTCGAAGTGCCGCCCCTGCGGGATCGGGGCGAGGACCTCGAGATGCTGGCCATGCAGTTCGTGGGTCGATTCGCGGCCGCCCGGCAGCGCCCGGCGCGATCGCTGAGCAACGAAGCCCTGGTCGCGATCCGCGAGTACGCCTGGCCGGGCAATGTAAGGGAGTTGAGCAACGCCATGGAGCGCGCGGTGACTTTCTGCGAAGGCGGGCAGGTCGAGGCCGCTCACCTGCCCGAGCGGGTTCGGCAGGGCGACCGGCGTGCCGAACGGTCGGCGCCGGCCGATCCGCTCGAGGCGATGCTGGGCGAGGGCGAGATGCTGCCCACGATGGAAGAGCTGCGCCGTCGCTACGTGCGCCATGTGCTCGATAAAGTCGACGGTAACAAGCGGCGCGCCGCCGCGCTGCTCGGCGTCGGCCGGCGCACCCTCTACCGCTGGCTGGATGAGGACTGACCGGCCTTGTTCAGCGGGGGTTGAAGTGCCCCGTGTCCATCATGAGGTCATGACCGGAACAGGTCTTTGACTCGACCCTGAAGGAGATCACTGCATGAACATGCCGACACGACATCTCGCCAGTATTGTCATCGCAGCCGCCGTCTTTCTGCTCGCCGCCTGCGCCACGACGAACGATCCGTACACAGGGGAAGAGCGGGCCACGCGCACCTCCCAGGGCGCGGCCATCGGCGCCGGCGTGGGCGCGGTCATCGGTGCGGTGACCGGGGGCGACCGGCTCGAGCGCGCGGCCCTGGGCGCCGGCATCGGCGCGCTGAGCGGGGCGGCCATCGGCAACTACATGGATCGCCAGGAGGCCGAGCTCCGTCGCCAGCTCCAGGGCTCCGGCGTGAGCGTGACGCGCCGCGGCAACGAGATCATCCTCAACATGCCGGGCAACGTGACCTTCGACCTCGACAGCGCCAGCCTGCGATCGGAATTCTTCGAGGTGCTCAATTCCGTCGCTCTCGTTCTCGACGAATACGAAAAGACCGTGCTGGTCATCGATGGGCACACCGACTCGACCGGGGCCCGCGACTACAACATGGCCCTGTCCGAGCGGCGGGCCGAGTCGGTCGGCGACTACCTGGTCGCGCAGGGCATCGATCCGGTTCGCCTGGCCACCTACGGTTACGGCCCCGATCATCCGGTCGCGAGCAACGAAACCGAAGACGGCCGCCAGGCCAACAGGCGCGTGGAACTGACGCTGATGCCCGTCACCAAGGACTGACTGCGGGGCGAAGGTCGGTCGTGCGGCGCAACCCGCATGACCGACCCGCCGAGCACTAAATTGCCTCGGCGGTGAGTTCGACGCTGGCCGAGGACAGGCCCACGTCCTCGCGCAGGATGCGGTGATCGTCGGAGGAGAGTTCTTCGTAGTGCCCGCTCTTGACGCGGGCCGGCAGGAAGACCGGTCCGAAGCGCACGCGCTTGAGTCGCGCCACCTGTGCGCCCACCGCTTCCCACAGCCGGCGCACCTCGCGGTGGCGCCCCTCCATCAGGGCGACGGTGTACCAGCTGTGCCCGCCGGTGACCTCGCCCGGCACGATGTCGGTGAAGCGGGCCGGGCCGTCTTCGAGCTGCACGCCTTGTCTGAGCTGCTCGATCTGCTCCTCGCCGACGGCGCCGCGGATCCGGCACAGATATTCGCGATCGACCTGGCCGGCCGGGTGCATCATGCGGTTGGCCAGCTCGCCGTCGGTAGTCAGGACCAGCAGGCCCGCGGTGTTGATGTCGAGCCGACCCACCGCGATCCAGCGGCCCTGCCGCAGTTGGGGCAGGCGATCGAAGACCGTTCGCCGGCCTTCGGGGTCGCTGCGCGTGGTCACTTCGCCCTCGGGCTTGTGGTAGATCAGGGTCCGGTGCTCGGCCGGCTGCGTGCTGATCCGCCAGCGACGACCGTCCATCTCCACCTGGCTGCCTTCGCGCACG
>JAZBPT010000253.1:0-2558 GCA_036351755.1 Wenzhouxiangella sp.
GTTCCGGAACCCCGAACCCCGAACCCCGAACCCCGAACCCCGAACCCCGAACCCCGAACCCCGAACCCTGAACCCTGAACCCTGAACCCTGAACCCCGAACCCTGAACCCGGAACCCGACAAACCTAGCCCGTGACCCGGGCCGCCACCTCCAGGCAGACTTCGAGCAGTTCTTCCTCGGTCGCGAGGATCAGGTTGGCGGCATCGCCCAGCGGGATGTAGCAGTCGGCGCCGGTCAGGCGCTTGATGGGCCGGTCCGCCACACCGCCCTCGACCAGGGCCGTGACCACGGCCTCGCCGATGCCGCCGTCGGGGCGGCCTTCGTCGAAGACGACCACGCCGGAACATTCGCCGGCATGGCGGGTGATGGCTTCGACGTCGAGCGGCTTGAGCCAGCGCAGGTCGAGCACGCGGACGCGCTTGCCTTCCTGTTTGGCCAGCGCCCGCGCGCAACGCAACGCCATGGGCACGCCGTTGCCGAAGGTAATCACCAGCAGGTCCCGGGCCGCTTCGTCGTAGACGCGCGCCTTGAACGCCGGCAAGTGCTCGCCCGGAGCAGGGTAGTCAAAGCTCCACTCGCCGTCGTCCTTGGCGTGCAGGTCCTTGGTCATGTACAGGGCGATGGGCTCGAGGAAGGCCGCCACCCGGCCGTCGACCTGCGCCAGGGCCGTCATGGTGCGCAGCATGGCCACCGCATCGTCGCCGCGGGACGGACAGCCGATGACCAGCCCCGGAATGTCGCGCAGGGCGGCAATCGAGTTGTCGTTGTGGAAATGCCCGCCGAAGCCCTTCTGATAGCCCAGGCTGGCGATACGCATCACCATCGGATTGCGGAAGCGGTTGTTGGAAAAGTACTGCAGCGAACAGGCCTCGCCGCGAATCTGGTCGCAGGCGTTGTGGAAATAGGCCAGGTACTGGATTTCCGGAATGGGCAGGTAGCCCATGGCGCCGTAACCCTGCGCCAGGCCCAGGATGGTGGTCTCGTCGAGCAGGGTATTGAACACCCGCCGCGGCCCGAAGCGCCAGGCCAGGCCCTTGGTCACGGTGTAGACGCCGCCCTTGCGAGCGACGTCCTCGCCGAAAGCCAGCGCCTGCGGGTACTTGATGAGGAGGTCGGTCAGGGCCCGGTTGATCTGAACGGCCATGTGCTTGGCCGGCTGGTTTTCCGGCAACAAGCGCTCGTTGCCGAACACGCGCACGCGCTCCTCTTTCGACGGCACGCGGGCCGCTTCCTCGGCGACCGCGTCGCGGCTGAGCGGCGCGAGCGGCTGCATGACCTCTTCGCGGGTCGTGATCCGCCCGGCCCCGTCGGCACGGTCGGCCTCGGCCAGGCAGCGCTCGGCCAGGACCTTGTAGCGCTCGCGCACCTGCGCGGGCGTCATCAGGCCGCGGCCCACGACCGCCTCGGCGGAGATCTTGAGGGGATCGCGCCCCTCGGCGGCTTCGAGTTCGGCGCTGGGGCGGTACTCGATCTCGAAGTCGGTGCCGGCATGCCCCATCAGGCGCGTGGTCTTGAGGTGCAGGAAGACCGGTCGCCGCCTGGTGCGGCACTCGTCGACGGCGCGCTGGACCGCGCCGTAGCCCTCGACCAGGTCGAGGCCGTTGGCATAGTGATAGCTGATGCCGTGGCGCGAGCGCATGCTGTCGGCCACCCAGTTGGTCGGCGTCGGCACGGAGATGCCGATATCGTTGTCCTCGCAGACCAGCAACACCGGCACGGGCAGGCTCTGGTGGCGCGACCAGGCGCAGGAGTTGATGGCGGTCTGGGCGGCCGCGTGGTTCAGGCTGGCGTCGCCGAAGCTGCACACCACGATCGAGTCGTCGGGAACCGGGAGCTCATGGCCGCCTCCCTTGCCGTGCGCGATCGCCAGCGCCGTTCCGACCGCCTTGGGCAGGTGGCTGGCGATGGTCGAGGTCTGCGGCAGCACCCAGAGATCACGGTTGCCCCACACCTTGTGCCGCCCGCCCGAGGCCACGTCTTCGCGGGCCGCGGCGAAGCTCAGGCAGGTGTCGCGGATGAAATCCAGGCCCTCGCGCTTGCGGTAGCGTTCGGCCATGAAACCGCCAGAGCGGTAGTGCAGGAAGGCCGGATCGGTCTCGCGGGTCAGCCGCCCGACCATCGCGTTGCCCTCGTGGCCCGACGAACCGATGGTATAGAAGACCTTGTTTTCCAGGCGCTTGATGCGCGCCATCAGATCGAGCTGGCGCGAGACCATCTGACTGTCGAACAGCTCGAGCAGGTCGGCGTTGGGCAGGCCCGGCCGGTCGACGACGGCCACCCGCCCGTCCTCGATTGCAGCAAGGTGGTCGAGAAAATTCTCGTCGACGACTTCGGCGCGGTTGATATTTCGGCTCGACGCTGGCTTCGACATCAGGGATGCTCTGCTTGAAACGAAGGGGCTGCGAATTCGGCTCAGGTTTCAGGTTTCAGTTTCAGGCAAGTATTCGATGGGCATGACGGCCAACCCGACGTGCTTCGGAGACTGCGAGTCAGGCAGCGGCCTTCACAAGATCTCCGAAGCCCATCCTGAACCCTGAAACCTGAAACCGTTAGTTAAA
>JAZBPT010000254.1:0-2656 GCA_036351755.1 Wenzhouxiangella sp.
CAGCCTCGCCATCAGGCGCAGCGCCGAAGCCATGAAGACCACGGTGAACAGGGTGCTGGTGAGCATGCCGCCGACGATCACCACGGCAAGGCCGCGATAGATTTCGCTGCCCACGCCGGGCACCAGCACGAGCGGCAGCATGCCGACCACGGAAGTGAGCGTGCTCATGTAGATCGGGCGCACCCTCGTCTCCACGGCCATGCGGATGGCTTCGGTGGCCGACAGACCTTCTGCACGGCCGCGGCGTGCCCGGTCGATCAGCAGGATGGCGTTGTTGACGACCAGCCCCATCAGGATCACGAAGCCGATCATCGTCAGCAGGTCCAGGGACTGGAAGGAGAAGAGGTTGAGCGCCCGCAGTCCCAGCACGCCGCCGGCCAGGGCCATCGGCATGGAGGCGAGCACGACCAGGCTGTCGAGCGCCGAGCGAAACAACGCCGTCATCAGCAGGAACAGCACCAGCACCGCGAAGGCGAAATTCCAGGTCATGGTCTCGATGGTGTCGGCCAGGTCGTCGGAGCCGCCCGTCAGCAACAGGTGGATACCGGGGCTGACCTGGGCCTGCGCATCGGCCATGATGGGCCGCAGCTTCTCCAGGGCAGTCTCCAGCGACATGTCCGCCGGTGGCGTGATGGCCAGGGTGAAGGTGCGCTCGCCGTTGTAGCGGCGCAGTTGCGTCGGGCCAGCCCGGCGCTCGGCACGGGTGAGCTGTCCCAGCGTCTGCACGCCCGAATGCGGCGTGGCCATGGGCACGGCCTGCAACTGCTCCGGGCTTGCCCATCGTGGCGCCTTGAGGATGATGTTCTGGCGCCGGCTGCCGTCGAACTGCTCGCCGACGAACAGCCCGCCGGTGGCCGCGCGTACCATCTTGGCCACCTGGCTGCGGTCGAGCCCGGCCTGGGCCACGGCGTGATCGTCGGGCGTGAGCACCAGTTGCGGCTGCGCGTCGTTCAGGCTGGGCAGCGGACGCAGGCCGGCGCCCGGAATCTCGCTCTGGATGCGCTGCATGGTCCGGGCGGCGACCTGTCGAGAGGCATCGTCGAGCTCACCGCTGAAGTTCAGGTAAACCGAGCGACTGCCGCCGACATTCAGGCTCAGCAGCGAGGACTGGAAGGAGAACGCGCGCGTGTCGGGCAGGCCCGCCAGGATCTCGGTCCGCAGGATGTCGAGCACCTCGTGGACTTCACGCGGATTCTCCGGGTAGACGAACAACACCTTGCCGCCCTCGCTCATGGCCAGGTTGTAGGCCGCGATCGCCGGCGACTTCCCGCCGTTGCGGTAGGGCTCGAGCCGGCGCATGATCGTGCGCCCGATCTCGTTCTCCAGGGTTTCGTAGCTGGCGCCCGGCGGCACCGAGAAAACGGTCATGATGCCTTCCCACTTGGCCTCGGGCAGGAAATCGGTGTCGGGTGTAAGCGCCCAGATCACCGCCGCCGCACCCGGTCCCAGCACCAGCAGCCACAGCAGCGCACGGCGGTCGCTGCCGGTCACGGCCAGGTAGCGTCGTGCCAGACGGTGCCAGAAGCGCGGCGGCTGGCCGCCGTCGTCAGCGGGCTTCAGAAACACGCCGGCAATCACCGGCACCAGGAAGAAGGCGCCCAGCATGGAGACACACACGGCCACGGCCATGCTCACGGCCAGGTCGAAGAACAGCTGCCCCTCGACGCCCTCCATGAACACGATCGGCGTGAATATCGCCACCGTGGTCAAGGTGGAGGCGAACAGCGCCGGCGCGACCTCGACCGTGCCCTTCACCACGGCCTTCTTCAGAGACTCCCCGTGCTGCAAGAGCCGAACGATGTTTTCCTGCACCACGATGGCGGCATCGAGCACCAGCCCCACCGAAAATGCCAGGCCGGCCAGGGAGATGATGTTGAGGCTGCGGCCGAGCAGGTCGAGCACCAGCAGCGCGGCCAGCAGCGATACCGGAATGGTGACGGCGATCAGAACCGTCGCGCGCCAGCCGCGCAGCATCAGGTAGAGCAGCCCCATGGCCAGCGCGATACCCAGGCCCAGGTTGCCCTGCACCAGCGCCACGGCGCGCTTGATGTGTTCGGAAGAATCGAAACTGAGGATCAGTTCCAGATTGGCGTCCGAGAGGTGCTGTTCGTTGATCGTCTCGACACGCTTTTTGAGCTCGCCCATGAGTTCGACCGTGTTGGCATTGGTCGTCGCGAAAAGCTGGATGTAGAAGGCCGGATCGCCGTCGCGATAGGCGAAGCCGCGCATCGGCTCGTGCCCCTGGCGAACCTCAGCCACCTCGCCCAGGCGCACCGGCCGCCCGTCGTTGTAGGCGACGATCATCTGCGCCCATTCGTCGGCCAGGTACTGACCGGCGAAGCGCACGGTGTACTCGCGCCGGCCCACCGAGGCAAAGCCGCCCGAGACATCGCCGACGCTCCGGATGCGCGCCAGCAGGCTGTCGAGCTGCAGGCCGAGTGCCGCCATCCGGTAGGGATCGAACACGATTTCCAGCTGCGGCTCGCGGAAACTGTTGAGCCCGACATCGGTCACGCCCGGAATCGAGCGCAGCGCCGGTTCCACCGTCTGCCGGATCAGCTCCTGGTCGGCAGTGAAATCGCCGTTCGCGCCGGCGGCGGTCTTGCGGATCAGAAGGGTGGCCAGCGGCTGCTCGAGCCCGCCGAGGCTGATCATC
>JAZBPT010000255.1:0-2496 GCA_036351755.1 Wenzhouxiangella sp.
CCGAGTTTCGTGCCGGCGGCCGCGTAGGTGTCAAGCAGGCCGTTCGCCGGCGTGGACAGGAACTGGTCGGTCCAGCCGTTGTGTGCGTGCAGGGTGGCCAGCGGGGTCTGGAAGGCATACTCGCCGTCGCCGCCGAGCCGCTCGTGGCCGGCGAACCAGTGCCATGCCTCCAGCTTATGCGCGATGCGCGCGTGCAGGTAGTCCTGGCCGTCGACGTCGTCGAGCTCGCGGATGCCGTCCTGGCGCGCGAATTCGAGGCGATAGCTGAAGTCCTCGCGGCCCGGAAGCGCACCGGTCAGGCGCACGCCGAGGTTGCGGTGGGACGCCGGCCGGTCGTCGAAGGCGATGCGATGGGCATAAAACGCCAGGGTGCTCTCGCCGATCGGCCGGGCGAATGTGCCCATCCAGGCGTCGAGGTCGGCTTCGGCGAGCAGGTCGTTGGGGTTCGAGGGCCCGAAGATTCGGTGTGCCTTGTCCAGCCAGCGCAGGTCGATGCGCCACTCGGCGGCGTCGAGGCCGAGCGTCACGGCATCGAAGGTCTGCTCGAGCTGACGAAACCCGACGTTGCCGAGGAAGCGCAGGTTGTCTTCCACCAGGCGCTGTCGCCCGGCCCGCAGGTCGAACCGGTCCGGCAATGAGTATCCGATCCAGGCCTCGGAGATGTTCTCGTCGTCGGGATCGGCGACGACCGGGTAGGCGGTGCGGCCGTTGGCGGTGGAGTTGAAGTCCTCGCTGCCGATGTGGCGGTTGGCGTGGGCGGTCAGGCCGAAGCGCCAGCCCGACCAGTCGGGGCTGATGAGGCCGATGCGGGCGCGCAGGGTCGAGGCGGTCGCGTCTTCCGCGAATCGATCGTCATCGACGAGTTCGAGGCGATAGCGAAGGTCGAGCATCGGCTGCCAGTTGTCGCCGCCGTTGGCGATCGAAGCGGACGCGGGCAGGGCGAGGGCCAGTGCAAGCCAGAGGTGGGTGAGCGTGCGCATAGAAGACTCCACAATGCATCAATTGTGGTGTCAGTATCGCAGGGAGAAAATTGCGCGATTTGACCCGCGTCAAAGCGGGTGCGTCAGCACTCGCCGACGGATTTCAGGCTTTCGCGGTCGAGGATCTTCACTTCGCGGCGGCGGACTTCGATGACGCCCATGTCCTGCAGCCGGCCGAACAGACGGCTGACCGTCTCCAGCACCAGGCCGAGGTAGTTGGCCAGGTCGGCGCGCGACATCGTGAGCGTCAGCTGGTCGGCGCTGCGGCCGAGGCGGGCCTGGCGCTTGCTCATGCTGTGCAGAAACAGCGCGAGCCGCGCGATGGCCTGGTTTCGACCCATCATCGCCATGTGGTCGTGATCGTCGCCCATCTCGCGGCTGACCAGGCGCATGAACTGCCGCTGCAGGCCGGGCACGGATGCGCTGATCCGTTCGAGTTCCGCGTAGGGCAGTCGACACACGCTGGAAGCTTCCAGTGCCTCGGCGCTGCACTGGTGGCGTTCGCCGGCCAGGGCGTCGAATCCCATGATCTCCCCGGGCAGGTGGAAGCCCAGGATCTGGAGTTCGCCGCCTTCCGACACGGCTTGTGTCTTGAGCGAACCGGACTTGATGACGTAAAGCGCCCGGAAAGGCGAGCCGGCGTGATACAGGGTGTCCCCGGAAGCCAGGCTGGTGCGGTCGGCCACCATCTGGTCGACGCGATCGACGTCGGCGCTGTCCAGCCCGGCCGGGAGGCAGAGGTCGCGAAGGTCGCAGCGCGCGCACTGGCGGCGGACCTGATCGAGATCGATGGCCGGATTATTGGCTGGCATGAAACCCCCGCAACGCACGTCCTGAGCGACTTTCGAACTTTAGCATATGCCAGCGGCGGCCCGGTTTTCGTCAACGTGCTCGTTCAGGGCAGGCCGAGCAACTTGTGCGTCTGGACGCTCAGGCGCCATTTGGGGTGCTGCATGCAGTACTCGATCGATCGCCGGGTGTTGTCCTGGAGCTCCGGTCCGTCCATCGGCTGGAGCAGGAAGTGACTAAAGTCGAGCGCTTCGAAGTCCGTCGGATCGATGCCCGCCTGCGGATAGACGAGCTTGAGTTCGTCGCCGCGCTTGACCACCAGCCCGGCGCCGGCCTTGGGGCTGACGCAGAGCCAGTCGATGCCGGCGGGAGCGCGAATCGTGCCGTTGGTTTCGACAGCGATCTCGAAGCCTCGTTGGTGCAGGGCCTCGATGGCGGCATCGTCGAGCTGGAGCAGCGGTTCGCCGCCGGTGCAGACGACCAGCCGCGGGCCGTGTGCGTCGTGCGGCCAGCGCCGGGCAACGGCGGCGGCCAGCGATTCGCTGTCCTCGAACTTGCCCCCACCGGGTCCGCCCGTACCCACGAACTGGGTGTCACAGAATTTGCAGATCGCCATGTGCCGGTGCTGCTCGCGTCCCGACCAGAGGTTGCAGCCGGCAAAGCGCAGGAACACCGCGGGCCTGCCGGCGTTGAGTCCCTCGCCCTGCAGCGTGTGGAAGATCTCGCG
>JAZBPT010000256.1:0-5994 GCA_036351755.1 Wenzhouxiangella sp.
CGTCGGCGCCGAGCCGTATGTCAGTGCTCGCCATAGCCATTCCATCGGGCCGTACTGATAGAACTTGAGCCACAGATTGGAGAGGACGACCTGAACGGCGTAGACCGCGCAGGCAAACCCGATCAGCGCCTGCAGCGACCATTGCCCAGCCTGATCCAGGCCGATGCCGTAGAAGACGGTCAGTCCGACCAGGGTCTGGCCCAGATAATTGGTCAGCGCCATGCGCCCGGGCGCGGCGAGCAGTCGCAGGCTAGTCGAAGCACTGCGCCACAACAGCACGAACCCGGCGGCATAGGCCAGGCCGAGCGGGATCACGGCAAAGGTGTAGGCGATCACGGCATACAAGCCGTTCAGGGAATGTGGCCGGTCAAAGCCGATGCCATCGAGTGCAGCCAGTATCGGGCCGGCGGTGACACCCGACAGTCCGCCGACGACCAGCACGCCGACCAGCAGCCGGGTATTGCCGAGCAGTTCACCGCGCATCAGCCTGCGGCCGGCCCACAGGCCGAGCAGCATGATCGCGAGCAGCTTCGGCCAGCGCCAGGTATCGAACAAATAGCCAAAGCGAAGCACACCGAGCGCAAAGGAGGATTGCAGCCGCTCGCTCCAGTCCGTGAGACGAAGATCGACCAACGGATCCTGGGCGCCCGGCGGCATCATGGCGTAGGCCAGGTTGTACAAGCCCAGACTCTGGTCGACGCCGAACGCCCAAAACAGGGCGTAACCGACGATGGGCGCGAGCAACGCAAGGCCCGCGACGATCAGCAGGGTCCGGTCAGTCCAGTGACGGATGGCGAGCAACGCGAAACCGAGCAGCGCATATGGCGTGAGAATGTCGCCCACCCAGAACACGAACAGGTGGATCAGGCCAAAGCCCAGCAGAATGCTCGTGCGGCGCAGGTAGATCTGGCTTGCGGCCGCACCCCGCCCTTCCAGCCGCTGCAGCTGAAGGGCGAAGCCCAGCCCGAAGAGCAGGGAAAAGAGGGTATAGAACTTGCCGTCGATGACGGCCAGGTGCAGGAAGTCGAGCAGCTCGTATGAGCGGCCGGCCAGGGCGTTGCGCTGCGCCGCGCCGAGAAACTCCCAACCGGCGAAAAAGCGGATATTGGCCAGAAAGATGCCGAACAGGGCAAAGCCCCTGAGTGCGTCCAGAACCTCGTGGCGTTCAGCGCTTGCGATTGGGGCCGGATCGCTCATGGTGCCCTGCCGGTGCAACTTAATGTGATATTCATCACATGCCAGCCTGCGCCGCTGTCGGCACCGAAGCAACGGCGCCAACGTCAAATTTGCGTCATTTTTGCGTCAATGGGCGTCGACCGGGGTGTGCTTCAAGGGGACTTTCCGGCTCGGTCCGGTGCTGGAAGCAGGTCCGGCCAGCCGTACTTGTCCCAGGCCGCAACCAGCCCGATGCGCTGGGCGAACGCGAGAAATTCCGGGTGACGACGGACCTGGCGGATGGGTTCGACATCGGCCCAGAGCGACATCAGGCAATACATGTTGGCCGGGGTGATCTGGGTTCCCAGGGTCTTGAAGACCATCCTGGCATAGCCCATCCAGATGGCCGGAGCGACGACGCTGGTATCGCAGGGATCCGGCAGGGTTGCGTGGAGGTAATCGAGCATGGCGCAGTACACCTTCCGGTGGACCGCCCGTCCGCTGCAAACGCCCCTGGCGGCCATCCGCCAGTAGGTATCGAGGGTCGATCCGGTGAGCGGCCTGGTGCCGGCCGGTGGAAAGATCACCGTGTTCATCAACAATCTTGTCTGCCAGTACTGCTCCACGGCGAGCTTGCGATTTCCCGATGCCGCAGTGACCACCGCCAGCCACATCGAGGGCAGGCCGAGATCGACCATACGCTGGCCGGCTGCGGTGGCTTCATCGAGATTGCCGAGATTGAACTGGGCGACACAGAGCATCGCGAAGTTGCGGCCGTTGACCGGGTCCTGGTCGATCGCGCCCTCGATGTAGGGCAACGCCTCGCGCGTTCGCCCGATATAAAGCAGGAACGAGCCCAGGCGTAACGCAACATCAGGGTTGTCGGGCTCGAGTCGGTAGGCCTCGTGCGCCAGATCGAGGGCGCCGATCGGATCGTTCCGGGTCCAGCAGTGAATCCCCAGCATGGCGCGCGCGTGACCTTGAGCCTGATCCAGTTCGATCGCTCTGGCTGCGCACTCGGCCATGCGGGCCGACTTGTCGAGCCGGTCAAGACATGGCGTGTAGACCGCCGTGTAGACATGCGCCTCGGCCAGTGCCGTCCAGCACGCGGCAAACCCCGGGTCGATCGCCAGGGACGCCTCCAGCAGTTCTACGGCCTTGTCCAGCACGCCGTCGCCGATCGCGCGCGCGGTCAGCGCACGACCCTGTAGATAGAGCTCGTAGGCCGCCTTGTTCGGCGTCGTCGGACGCGGCCCCGGCAGTCCGATCTCCAGCCCGAGCGCTCGGGCAAGCTCACGGCTCACGCTCCGGGAAATTTCTTCCTGCAGGCCGAATAGATTGCCCGTATTCCCGCGATAGCCTTGCGACCAGCACTCGAAGCCGCTGCTGCCGTCCACCAGGCTGACATGAACGCGCAGCTCGCTGTCCCGACGCCTGACCGATCCCAGGATGAGGTGAGAGACATGGAGCGCACGGGCGATTTCCGGCAGCGGCCGCTCGGAGTCCTTCGAGTTGAACGAGGATCCGCGACCGGCAAGCAGCAGTTGGGGCGATTGCCCCAGGGTGGTGATCAGTTCCTCGCAAAGACCCTGGGCGAAATGACCCTGTTCATCGGCTGCATCGATGGACTTGAACGGTAGCACCGCAACCCTGATTCTGGTTTCGGATTGGGCGGCCCCGGTGGCCGGATCCCGCAGTCTCCAGGCATCCAGAAGCCTCGCGCGCTCGCGATCGTTTCCGCGACGCTCCCAACCCGAGAGCGCGTCCTCGACGGCGCGTTGCAGGCGTTGCTCGACCTGCGCGCGGCGAACTTCGAGCCATTGCCGGAATGGTTCCCCAAAATCCAGTCGACCGAGCAGCGGCCGGCCGCCGATTTCCAGCAGCAGCTCGCTGGCCCGCGGATTCGGGCCGTGGGTGAGGGCCGATTCCAGTTCAGCCAGGTCGGATCCCACAACCGCGGCGTTGACGGCGACACGCTCGCGGGTGGCGATGAGCAGATCCGGCATGATCGGCGACAACTGCTTCTTCAAGCCCAGCAGTGTCTGCCTCAGGCTGGCACGGCCCTGCGCCCTGAACCCTCCTCGCCACAACAACTCGCACACCCGGTCGCGTTCGATGGCGACGCCCGGCTCCAGGCACAGGATCGCCAACAGGGCCCGAGCACGTTTCCCGGTTACGCCGATTTCCCGGCCATCGGCCGCGGTCAGCTTGAACGCGCCGAATAGCCTGGCATGGAGTCGAGAATGGGCAACCCTGGGGCTATCCGGCATTTTCGTCGCGGCGGTCATCGTCGCTCGAATGATCCGGTCGCATACCGGTGAAAGTGCGCCCGGACCGGCTCGAAGCCGCCGATACGCATCCCGGCGCGGAAACCGACAGCCGGAATCGTGGGCATTCGCGCATGCGGTAGAGGCATCGAGGCGGCGAGGCTCTGTGATCTCCATCACATATTACCCCGGCTTCAACGCGGATTGCATTCAGGCGATCCGGATGGCCGGGACACGCGCAGCCATTCGCGTACAGACCGGATACTCCGACCGTCGTGGATACGACTCCGACCTACGCGGGCCTCGTCACGTGCCCCCCTGGGCACTTCGTGGCGGCCTCTCAGCCGCTGTCCCGCCAGCCCGATGTGATGGGATAACGCCGATCACGCCCGAAGGCCTTGCGGGTTATGCGCGGCCCGGGGGCGCCCTGCCGACGCTTGAACTCCGAGGCGAGCACCATCCCGGCGACGCGCCTGACGATCTTCTCGTCGGCATCGGCCTCGGCGATCTCGGCGATCGACTGGTCCTGCTCGACGTAGCGCGTGATGATGTCGTCGAGCACGTCGTAGGGCGGCAGCTTGTCCTGGTCGGTCTGGTCCGGGCGTAGTTCGGCCGACGGCGGCCTTTCGATCACGCCGCGCGGGATGGCCTCCGAGACCGTGTTGCGCCACTCGGCGAGCTCGTAGACCAGCGTCTTGAGAACGTCCTTGATCGGACTGTACCCACCGCACATGTCGCCGTAGATCGTCGAGTAACCGACTGCCAGCTCGCTCTTGTTGCTGGTCGCCAGCGGCAGGTGGCCGAACTTGTTCGACAGCGCCATGACGACGTTGCCGCGAGCACGGGCCTGCAGGTTCTCCTCGGTGAAATTCTCGCGCGTGCCTTCGAAGACCTCGGCCAGCTGCTTGAGCTGCGCCTGGTAGATGGGCTCGATGGAGATGTTCTCAAAACGCGTGCCGAGCATCTCGATCTGCTCGCTGGCGAGAATCAGCGACAACTCGGAGGTGTGCCTCGAAGGCATCATCACCGGCAGCACGCGCTCGGCACCCAGGGCATCGACCGCGATGGCCATGGTCAGCGCGGAATCGATGCCGCCCGAAAGGCCGAAAACCACCGACTCGAAGCCGTTCTTGAGCGTGTAGTCGCGCAGGCCCCGCTTGAGCACTTCCCAGATGACCGGGAGTCGCTCGGTTTCGCCGGTCGGCCAGTGGCGATAGTCGAAGCGACCGGCTTCCCGGTCGAAATCGACGCACAGCAAGGCTTCCGCGCACAATGGCGCCGGTTTGGAAAGCTCGCCGTGGCCATCGATCGCCATCGAGTGACCGTCGAACACGAGCTCGTCCTGGCCGCCGACGCAGTTGAGGTAGATCAGCGGCAGGCCGGTCTCGGCATGCCGTTCGGAGAGGATGCGGGCACGATCGGCGTGCTTGCCCTCGTAGAAGGGCGAGGCATTGGCCGAAACGATGATCTCGGCGCCGGCCTCGCGCGCGGCGCGGGCGGCCTCCGGCGTCCAGGTGTCTTCGCAGATGATCACGCCGACTTTCACGCCGGCGACCTCGACGACCAGCGGCGCCTCGCCCGGCACGAAGTAGCGTCGCTCGTCGAAAACCGCGTAGTTCGGCAAGTCCCATTTGTCGTAGGTGCCGATGACCTCGCCGTCGCGAAGCCAGGAGACGGAATTGAATCGCTTGTCGCCCTCGGCGCGGGGATGTCCGACGACGGCATCGATTCCGTGCACCCGCGAGGCGAGTTCTTCGAGCGCCGCGGCGGTTGAACGCATGAAGCCCGGCCGAAGCACGAGATCTTCCGGGGGATAACCGGTCAACGCCAGTTCGGGGAAGACGATCAGGTTTGCGCCGAGCTCGTCCCGGGCGCGAGCGACGTGATCGAGAATACGATCCCGGTTGCCGGTGATATGGCCAACCTGGAAATCGTCCTGCGCAATTGCAATTCGAAGCATGTCGCCACAGTTCCTAAAAAGAAGAAACCACCGAACTCACTGAAGACACCGAAGTACTGGCTTTTCGGTGAATTCGGTGAATTCGGTGGTTTCCATGTTTCATTCATCACCCGCCGACCGGGCGATGGATTCTTACTTCAGGCGGCCTGCGATCGCGTCACCGAGTTCGACCGGCGAGCGCACCGTCGTGACACCGGCCTCTTCGAGCGCCGCGTACTTGGCCTCGGCCGTGCCCTTGCCGCCGGCGATGATGGCGCCGGCATGGCCCATGCGCTTGCCGGGAGGCGCGGTAACGCCGGCGATATACGCGGCCACGGGCTTGGTGACGTGATCGGCAATGAACTCGGCGGCCTCTTCCTCCGCCGAACCGCCGATCTCGCCGACCATGATGATGCCCTCGGTCTCCGGGTCTTCCTCGAAAAGCGACAGGCAGTCGACGAAATTCATGCCCTGGATGGGATCGCCGCCGATGCCGATGCAGGTCGACTGACCCAGGCCCACCTGGGTGGTCTGGTAGACCGCCTCGTAGGTGAGCGTGCCCGAACGGGACACGACGCCGATCCTGCCCTTCTTGTGGATCTGGCCCGGCATGATGCCGATCTTGCACTCGTC
>JAZBPT010000257.1:0-2957 GCA_036351755.1 Wenzhouxiangella sp.
TGGATTGAGTGCGGCTTCCGGCCAGGTTCGATACCACGCCGCGTTTTCCACTTCTTCCTGATCCCCGTCACTCCGCGGCATCTGCCGGTCTTGCGTGGTTTCAACAATACGCTGCAGTATGGTGATTCCGAAGGACTTTCTCTGCCGGACACGTGCACGGGCAGTCGGTACAATAGCCGGCCCGAACAATGAAAACGCCCCGCGAGAGGACTGGCATGGTGCAACAGTATCCCCATCCCGACGACATCGATTCGCAGGAGACTCAGGAGTGGCTCGAGTCGCTGGCAGCGGTCGTCGACCGTGACGGCCCGGAGCGAGCGCACTTTCTGCTCGAACGCTGTGTTGAGCTCGCTCGTCGATCCGGGGCGCACCTGCCGTTCGACCTGACGACAGCCTACATCAACACGATTCCGCCGCATCGCGAGCCGAACATGCCTGGCGACGGCTCGCTCGAGCGACGCATCCGTTCGATCATCCGCTGGAACGCCATGGCCATGGTCGTTCGCGCCGCGCGCCGCGGCGGCGAACTGGGCGGACATATCGCGAGCTTCGCCTCGGCGGCCACGCTCTACGACGTGGGCTTCAACCACTTCTTCAAGGGGCCGGACCACGAGGACGGCGGTGATCTGGTCTACATCCAGGGTCACTCCTCGCCGGGCATCTACGCCCGCGCCTTTCTCGAAGGGCGGCTGAGCGAGGAGCAGCTCGACGGTTTCCGCCAGGAGGTCGACGGCGAGGGCATCAGCTCCTATCCGCACCCCTGGCTGATGCCGGACTTCTGGCAGTTCCCGACCGTTTCGATGGGCCTGGGGCCGATCATGTCGATCTACCAGGCGCGTTTCCTCAAGTATCTGACCAATCGCGGCATCACCGATGCGAGCAAGCGCAAGGTCTGGAGTTTCCTCGGCGACGGCGAGATGGACGAGCCCGAATCGCTGGGTGCCATTTCCCTGGCCGGCCGCGAGAAGCTCGACAACCTGGTCTTCGTGGTCAACTGCAACCTCCAGCGTCTCGACGGCCCGGTGCGGGGCAACGGCAAGATCATCCAGGAGCTGGAAGGCTTTTTCCGCGGTGCGGGCTGGAACGTCGTCAAGGTGATCTGGGGATCCTACTGGGATCCGCTGCTGGCGCGCGACACCAAGGGTCTGCTGCGCCGACGCATGGAAGAGGCCCTCGACGGCGATTACCAGAAGTACAAGGCCAACGACGGCGCCTACGTGCGCGAGCATTTCTTCGGCGCCTACGACGAGCTCAAGGAGATGGTCGCCGACATGTCCGACGAGGATATCTGGCGGCTCAACCGCGGCGGTCACGATCCGCACAAGATCCATGCGGCCTACCACGCAGCCACCCATCACGAGGGTCGGCCCACCGTCATCCTGGCCAAGACCATCAAGGGCTACGGCCTGGGTGAATCGGGCGAAGGCCAGAACATCTCGCACCAGCAGAAGAAGCTCGACGACGAGGGCGTCAAGTACTTCCGTGACCGCTTCAACGTGCCGGTCTCCGACGAGAACCTCTCCGAGGTGCCCTATTACCACCCGGGCGAGGACTCCGAAGAGGTCAGGTACATGAAGAAGCGCCGGGACGAACTCGGCGGCTTCCTGCCACAGCGCAAGGTCGACGCCGAGAAGCTCGAGGTGCCGGGCCTGGACGCCTTCTCCAAGGTGATGGAATCCAGCGGCGAGCGCGAGATCTCGACCACCATGGCTTTCGTGCGCTGCCTGACCGTCATGCTGCGCGACAAGAACATCAAGAAGAACATCGTGCCGATCATCTGTGACGAGGCGCGCACCTTCGGCATGGAAGGGTTGTTCCGCCAGATCGGTATCTACGCGCCTTTCGGCCAGCTCTACGAGCCGGTCGACTCCGATCAACTCGCCTATTACAAGGAAGCCAAGGAAGGCCAGGTGCTGCAGGAAGGCATCACCGAGGCCGGTTCGATGAGTTCCTGGATCGCGGCGGCGACCAGTTACGCCTCGACCGGTGTGCCGATGATTCCGTTCTATGCCTTCTATTCGATGTTCGGATTCCAGCGCATTCAGGACCTGGCCTGGGCGGCCGGCGACATGCGCGCCAAGGGCTTCCTCATCGGCGGCACGTCGGGCCGGACCACGCTCAACGGCGAGGGCCTGCAGCACGAGGACGGCCACAGCCAGGTGCAGGCCGGGCTGATCCCCAACTGCGTGTCCTACGACCCGACCTTCGCCTACGAGCTGGCAGTGATCCTGCAGGACGGTCTGCGCCGCATGTACGGCGAGGGCGAGGATGTCTACTACTACATCACCGTGCTCAACGAGAATTATCCGCAGCCCGACATGCCCGAGGGTGCCGAAGAGGGTATTCGCAAGGGCATGTACCTGTTCCGCGAGGGCGAGAGCGACAAGGACAAGCCGCGCGTCCAGTTGATGGGATCCGGCTCGATCCTGCGCGAAGTGATCGCGGCGGCCGACATCCTGAAGGACGACTATGGCGTCGAAGCCGACATCTGGTCGGTGACCAGTTTCAACGAAGTGCGCAAGGAAGGCTACGAGGTCAGCCGGCGCAACCGGCTCAAGCCCGACGAATCGTCGAAGACGCCCTATATCACCGGCCTGCTCAAGGATCGCCAGGGACCGGCGATTGCCGCGACCGATTACGTGCGCGCTTTCGCCGACCAGGTGCGCGAGTTCGTGCCCCAGGACGAATACATCGTTCTGGGCACCGACGGTTACGGCCGCTCGGATACGCGCGAGAACCTGCGTCGCTTCTTCGAGGTGGATCGCTACAACGTGGCCTGGGCCGCGCTGGTCGGGCTCAACCGCGAAGGCCAGTTCGACGACGACAAGCTGGTCAAGGCCAGAAGCGCGCTGAACATCGATCCCGAAAAGCCGTTGCCGACGACGGTATGACGGCAAGCGGGTATGGGCGCGCAGGTCACGGACTCAGACAGACAACGAGACGAATGCGATGAGCAA
>JAZBPT010000258.1:0-2835 GCA_036351755.1 Wenzhouxiangella sp.
ACCGGCACGGCCGGCACGGACGATATTCTGGTGGTGGATCAGACGACTTTCCAAAAGCTGCACCTCGTGGCCTATGCCGATGGTCCGAACGGGCGTCGCGATGTCTACGTCCGCTATTCCACCGATGAAGGTTTGACCTGGTCGTCGCCGGTCAACGTGTCCAATACGGCGGGGCAGACCAACGTGGTGGGCGGCTTCGGGAACTCGCGCCGGCCGGCGATCGTTGCCGACGGCGATGATGTGCTGCTGGTCTGGAACGATCGCTACTGCCCCGGCGGCAACCAGGGCAGCTATTCGCCGGATGGCGTGCCGACCGGGTTTGCCTGCATCTGGGTGGCGCGCTCGACCGATACGGGCCGCACCTGGTCGGCGGCCGAGCAACTGACCGATGGCTCGCGCGACGCGATCAACCAGTTTCCGGCCGCCAGCGCGGACGGATTCGCCCTGGCCTGGCAGGAGGATCCCGCCGGCGTGTCACAGGGCGACGCCGACGGCGCTTCGGGCGCCAGCGGCAATCCGGGAACGGATATCCACTATGCGGCTCTTTCCAAGGCCGATTTCGTCGGCGCGACGCCTTTTCCCGCCCCGGTGGAGGTATCCGACAACGTCTCAACGTCCTCCGGCGAGCCGCGCGCCACGCGCCCCAACCTGCAGCTCGTCGGCTCCAACGCCCTGCTGGCCTACGAGGAGACCAAGCCGGGCGGAGGCGGCAAGAACGTGCACTGGCATGATTTCGGCTTTCTGACCCCGCCGGCAGGCAGCGCGGGCAGCGTCGTCAACCAGGAGGCCGGCGAGAATGCCCGGCGCGTGAGGATCGTGGCTCAGTCCGTGGCCGAGGCCGGTGCCGGCGGCGCCACGGCGATGGTGCTGTGGCGCCAGGGTGTTGGCAGCGAAGGCGCCCCGGCCGATTTCATGATGCGCCGGGCCACGGGCGGCTACGGCATCGGCCAGTTCGACGACGCGGTCAACCTCAGCGGCGCCACGCTCGACGAGGCCACCGGCTTCGATCCCGAGGACAGCATCCGCGGCCATCGCGGCATCCTCGACGGCAGCTTTGCCGCGGTGGTGTTCATCTACACGCCGAGCGAGGCCGAGCGGGCGCTCCAGCAGGCCACCTACAACGTCCGAACGAGACGATCCTTCGACGGCGGCCAGACCTGGTCGGCCCCGCGGAACGTATCGGGCATCTCCGATTTCGGCCGAATGGCTTTCGCTCCGCGCATCGTGGCCACGCCCCCGACCATTCCGAGCGGCGATCCGCTCGATGTGCGCAACGGGGACATCTATCTGCTGGCCTGGGACACGCGCGAGAACCTGGTGGATCAGCACGAGAGCGAGCGCTTTGATGCCTTCGCCGCCATCAGCGTCGATCGAGGGGAGAATTTCTCCGCCCCCGTGCCCATCGCCGACAGCATCGCGGAAGAATGGGAAACCGGAATCCAGGTCTGGCCCTCGGGCGAGATCGTGTGCGCGAACTGGAAGCAGCGAGACCCCGGCGAGAGTTCGGAAACCTGGTTCCGCTGCGGCTTGCGCGGGCAGGTGCCGGCCCTGGCCGTGCCCGTGCTGGGGCCCTGGAGCTTGTTGACACTGATCGCAACGTTGTTGATTGTCGTCCGCCGTTTCGTCGCCACGCCCGTTGCGAATTGATTGAACCCTGTCTGCCGCGGGCTCAGTCGACGGCGTTCGCTTCGATCCTGAAACGGACCAGGACCTCGTCGGAAACCCGCAGCGCGCCGCCGGCCGCGGAGTAGGGCGTCAGGCCGAAATCGGTCTGGCGGATGAGGAAGCGGCCCGCGGCGGTCAGGGTCCCATCCTGGATGTTCAGCGTCACGGGCACGGTCAGCGCACGCGTCTCGCCGGCCAGGCTCACCCGGGCGCGGATGTCGGGCTGCCAGCGCGGCCCGATGATCGCGATCGATTCGATGCGAATTTCCGGGTGGGCTTCGGCATCCAGCAGCGCCGGAGACAGCATGTTGCGGCGTGTGCCCTCGACCGCATCCGCATCGACCGCCCCTTCGAAGCCCTCGGCCGCTCGCCATTCGGGCCGGTCGACCGCCAGCGCGCCCACGTCGATTGCCAGTCTCAGCGCCGATTCGCGAAAGGGTTCGGCCAGCACGATTTCACCCTCGATCACGCTGCCGCCGATCACGTGCGGGTGACCGAGGCGCGCCATCGGGCCCTCGGCGCGCACGATCAGCCGCAGCCGCGACTGGCTGCGGTCCACGACAAACCGGGTGCCGGAAGGCCAGCGCGACACCTTTGCATCCGTGACGGTGGCACGGCTGACGCCGTCCGACGCCGGCGGCAGGGACTGGCAGCCGGCAAGCAGGAGCATGGCCAATGGCAAGAGGCGTGCGACCGGTGACAGTTTCTTCATGACGGCGCTATAGTCTCTGCAGTGCAATCGCTGGAGGGGCGTGCGTGAGTCTGCCCATTCGCAACACCGAACGAGCCTACGGCCTGGTCAGCCAGGCCTTCCACTGGCTAATCGTGGCCCTGATCGTGGTCCAGTATATCTGGGCCTGGCGCATCGACGAGGTCGAGGGGCTGCGCGACCGGCTCGAGCTGGTCACGCAGCACAAGACCATCGGCATGACCATCCTGTCGCTGGCGGTGCTGCGCCTGCTCTGGCGCCTGTTCAACCGGCCGCCGCCGCTGCCCGCGCACATGCCGCGCTGGGAACGAATCGCCGCCCATGCGGGTCATTGGATCCTGTATGGGCTGATCTTCGTCATCCCGCTATCGGGCTGGGCGTACTCCTCGGCCGCGGGCTATGGCGACTACTGGTGGGGTCCGGTCGATTTCCCGAGCATCGCGCCCAAAAGCGAGGATCTC
>JAZBPT010000259.1:0-6008 GCA_036351755.1 Wenzhouxiangella sp.
ATGTTGCGCCCCACCCGCAGTGCCTCTTCATTGCCCGCCAGCTGTTCCACGGGCTGGGCGGCCAGGTCGGCGAACTGTGCGCGGAACGCTTCGGCGGCCTCGGCCATCTCCGCTTCGTATTGCTTCTCCTGTGTCCAGCCCAGGGTGCCGTCGTAGCGGCCGAGGCCGGGGTAGAACACCAGGTAACCCAGCGAGAAGATGACCGACAGGTAGAACAGCCACAGCCACCAGCGCGGCATCGGGTTGTTGTACTCGCGCAGGTCTTCGTCCCAGACGTGACCCGTGGTGTCCGCGCCGTCACCGTCGCTCTGCTTGTTCACCTTGGCGCGACCGGTGGCGATGAACAGCCAGACCATCGCGGCGGTGAAGCCGAGCGTGATGATGACGACGAACCAGTGCCAGAACGCGCTCATGATGAATTCTCCTTGTCCTTTTGATCCTTGTCTTTCCGGCCGCGCTCTTCCTCGTCCAGCGGCAGGTTGGCCTGCTCGTCGAAGTCTTCCTTGCGCTTGACCACGAACACCCAGATGACGATGGCCACGAAGGCGATCATGGCAAAGGCGGTGATCAGTCCGCTGCTCATGAGTCGCCTCCCTGGGCCATGGCGGCGGCCGTGGCTTCGTCCTGGCCGGTCCACTCGGTACCCAGGCCCTGCAGGTAGGCGATCACGGCCTCCAGCTGCGTGCGTCCGGCGACGGCGTCCGCTGCGGCCTCGATCTGCTCTTCGGTATACGGATGGCCCATGCCCTTGAGAACGCGCATGCGCTTCTGGATGGACTCGGGATCGACGAAGCGCTCGGCCAGCCAGGGATAAGCCGGCATGTTGGACTCCGGAACGACCGCGCGCGGATCCATCAGGTGCAGTTCGTGCCAGGCGTCGCTGTAGCGACCGCCGACGCGTGCGAGATCCGGGCCGGTTCGCTTCGAGCCCCACTGGAAGGGCCGGTCGTAGACGAACTCGCCGGCGACCGAATAGTGTCCGTAGCGTTCGGTTTCCGAACGGAAGGGGCGGATCTGCTGGCTGTGGCAGTTGTAGCAGCCTTCAGCCACGTAGATGTCGCGGCCGGCCAGGCGCAGGGCGCTGTAGGGCTCGACGCCTTCGGCCGGTTCGACCACGGCGGCCTTGAACATCAGCGGGACGATCTCGACCAGGCCGCCAAAGCTGATGGCGACCACGATCAGGACGGCCATCAGGCCGGCGTGTTTTTCGATCTTGTCATGCATTGCCATGATTGAAGTCTCCGTATCGATCAGGCGTGGGCCGGTGCCTTGACCGGCACTTCGAGATCATCGGTTTCGCGCATCTGCCAGGTCTTCCAGACGTTGTAGAGCATGATGAACATGCCCGACAGGAAGATGATGCCGCCGAGCAGGCGCAGCATGTAGAACGGCTCGGTCTGCTGCAGCACCTCGATGAAGGTGTAGGTCAACGTGCCGTCGTCGTTGAAGGTGCGCCACATCAGGCCCTGCATCACCCCGGCAATCCACATGGCGGTGATGTAGAGCACCGTGCCGATGGTCGTGACCCAGAAGTGCCACTCGATCAGTTTGGTCGAGTACATCTTGTCGACACCGAACAGGCGCGGGAACAGGCCGTAGAGCGAGCCGATGGTGATCATGGCCACCCAGCCGAGCGCGC
This sequence comes from Wenzhouxiangella sp., assembly GCA_036351755.1. Taxonomy (GTDB): domain Bacteria; phylum Pseudomonadota; class Gammaproteobacteria; order Xanthomonadales; family Wenzhouxiangellaceae; genus Wenzhouxiangella. The sequence continues at coordinate 1,640 of JAZBPT010000259.1, forward strand.
CGGAATGCACGTGGCCGATGGTCCAGTCGGTGTAGTGCGACAGGGCATTGACCGTCTTGATCGACATCATCGGGCCTTCGAAGGTCGACATGCCGTAGAACGACAGCGCCACGATCATGAAGCGCAGGATCGGGTCGGTCCGGAGTTTGTGCCAGGCGCCCGACAGGGTCATGATGCCGTTGATCATGCCGCCCCAGCTGGGTGCGAGCAGCATCAGCGAGAACACCATGCCCAGCGACTGCACCCAGTCGGGCAGCGAGGTGTAGTGCAGGTGGTGCGGACCGGCCCACATGTAGATGGCGATCAGCGACCAGAAGTGCACGATCGAAAGGCGGTAGGAGTAGACCGGCCTGCCGGCCTGCTTGGGCACGAAGTAGTACATCATGCCGAGGAAGCCGGCGGTCAGGAAGAAGCCCACCGCGTTGTGGCCGTACCACCACTGCACCATCGCGTCGACCGCACCCGAGTACACCGGGTAGGAGTGCAGCCAGTCGGTCGGGATGGCCAGGTTGTTGACGATGTGCAGCACGGCGATCGTCAGGATGTAGGCGCCGAAGAACCAATTGGCCACGTAGATGTGGCGCACCTTGCGCTTGACGATGGTGCCGAAGAACACGACGGCGTAGGCGACCCAGACGACGGCGACCAGCACCGACAGGGGCCAGATCAGTTCGGCGTATTCGCGGCTCATGGTGTAGCCCAGCGGCAGGGTGATGACCGCGCCGACGATCACGGCCTGCCAGCCCCAGAACGTGAAGGCCGCTAACGATCTGCCGAAAAGCGGGGCGTGACAGGTTCGCTGCACCACGTAGTAGCTGGTGGCGAACAGGCCGGAGCCGCCGAAAGCGAAGATCACGGCGTTGGTGTGCAGGGGCCGCAGGCGGCCGTAGCTGAGCCAGGGAATGCCGGCTCCCAGCTCGGGCCAGATCAGCTGCGCGGCGATGATCACGCCGACGAGCATGCCGACGATGCCCCAGATCACGGTCATCCAGGCGAACTGCCGGACGACGCGGTCGTTATAAGTGGTGGAATGCGCCATCGTGGATTCCTTGTTGTTGGTCGGTACCAGAACGGGGTGGTAGCGGATTATCCTCAGTGCGGAAGTCCGAATACTTGATCAGAATCAATCGTGGGCTACCGCCGGTCCCCAGACGGTATGATTGCGGCGATGAATCCGCAAGCACCGTGCTTTTACAGGCTCGCATGCCACGTCTGAGTGTCAATGACTGGCTGCTGGCCGAGGCCGTTCGCCGTGTCGAGGAACGGGTGGGACGACAGCCCGACGCAGCGGCGCTGGCGATCGCCCGCGACCGCGGCGGCGATCTGCCCGGGCGCATCCGGGCCCGGGCGAACGCCCTCGAGCAGGCCCCGGGCCTGCGTGCCGATATCCGACGCCTGCGGCGCGCACTGGCCTGGCTGGGCGGCGCCCTGTTGCTGGCCGGCCTGGTCCTGGGTGCACTCGCCGCGCGCGCGACCATCGCCGACCGCCAGGTCGACATCCTGCTGGCCACCGCCGCACTGCTGCTGGTGCCCAGCCTGATGCTGCTGGCCTGGGTCGCCGCGATGCTGCTCGGCGCTCGCCGCGGCGGTACCGGCGGCCTGGCCGGCGGGGTGGCGCTCAACGCCCTGCGGTGGCTGGGTCCGCGGCTGCTTTCCTCGCCGCATTCGGCCGACGTGATGGCCGCTTTCGGAGGCGCCGCGGCCACGCCCTGGGGGCGCTGGCGGCTGAGCGCGATCACTCACGGTTTCTGGCTGGCCTATGCCGCCGGGGCCTCTGCCACCCTGTTCGTGTTCTTCGCTGTGGTCCAGTACGAGCTCACCTGGGGCACCACCCTGCTGAGCGACGACAGCGTCGTGCGCCTGGTCGAATGGCTGGCCGCCTGGCCGGAGTGGCTCGGACTCATGCCCGAGGCCGATCCGGGCTGGATCGAAGCCGGCCGCGAGGGCAGGGGTGACGCTTCCGCCCGGGCCCAGTGGGCGCAGTTCCTGCTGGCCATGATCGCGGGCTGGGCGATGGTGCCGCGGGTCTTGCTCGGTCTCCTCGCCCTGGGCGTGGCCGCCCTGGCCGGGCGTCGCATGGAACTCGACACCACACGTCCGGGCTACCTGCGCCTGGCCGCGGATCTTTCGCCGGCACGGGCTGCTGCCGAAACGCAGGGCCGGCCCTTGCCCGAGGCCGCTTCGCGTCCGCAACGTCGCCGCCGGCCCAACGCCGAGGGCGTACTCGCGGTGGCCGTTGAACTCGAACGCGAGGACTTCGATGCGATCGGCCTGGTGCCGGGCATCGAACTCATCGACCTGGGTCGCGCGGACGACCGTGCCGGCCGGCAAGCCGCGATCGAAAACGTCGAGGGGCTGCGCCGACCGGCGGTTGCCGTGATCGGGGTTTGCTCGATGCTGCGCACGCCCGACGTCGGAACCGAGCGCTTCCTGGCCCGGCTGGCCGATAGCGCCGACGCGCCGCTGTGGCTCGTTATCGACGAAGGCGGCCGTTTCGAAGCGCGCGGCGGAGATGTCGCCTCGCGCCGGCAGGACTGGCAGGCCTTGGCGCATCGAGCCGGCGGCCGGGCGGTCTTCATCGACCGCGAATCCCCCGAGGCCGCGGAGCTGGCGCGGCTGCACCGCGCGCTCGACGCGGGGGAGCAGCAATGAACCGAAGCCACCTGAAAATCGCCGTAGTCGGGCACACCAACACCGGCAAGACCTCGCTGGTGCGAACGCTGACTCACGATCGCGCCTTCGGCGAAGTGCGCGACCAGGGCGGCACGACCCGACGAATCGTCTCCGGCGAGCTGGTGGCCGACGGCGGCGCGCGCATCGAGCTGCTCGATTCGCCCGGGCTGGAGAGTGCCCCGGAGCTGCTCGACTGGCTGGACAGCCAGTCCGGCGATCGGCACGACGGGCCGGCGCGCATTCGCCGCCTGATCGAGGACGAGGAGGCGGCCGGGCGCTTTGATCACGAGGCACGCGTGCTCGAACTCATGCTGGGCGTCGACGTCGCGCTTTATGTCATCGACGCCCGGGAACCGGTACTGGAGAAGTACCAGGACGAACTGGCCGTGCTCGGCCTGTGCGCTCGGCCGATCGTGGCCGTGCTCAATTTCACCGCTTCGCCCGACAGCCGAGAGACCGAATGGCGCGAGGCGCTGGCGCGGGTGCAGCTGCACACGGTGCTGGCCTTCGACGCGGCCGTGCGCGATCCGGCGACCGAACTGGCCCTGTTCGAGAAGCTCCAGAGCCAGCTCGACCAGCATGCAGCCGTGCTGTCAGCCTGGCTCGATCACCGGCGGGATGAGGAGCGGCGTCGCCGGCGTGCCGCCCTGGAGGCGGTCGCGTCCCTGCTGCTCGACGTGGCCGCTTTCGTGCGCGAGGTGCCGGCCGACAGCGAGGCGGCGCGGCAGCGGGCGTGGCGCGAAATGCACGATGCGATTCATCGCCGCGAGCAGGCCTGTGTGGATACGCTGCTCGAACTCTATCGCTTCGGCCGCGAGGACTTCGAAGACGAAGAACTGCCGCTGAGCAACGGTCAGTGGCAGGCCGACCTTTTCGATCCCGAGACCCTGCGCCATTACGGGTTGCGCGCATCCGGCTACGCCGCGTTGGGCGCGGGCGCCGGTGCGGCAATCGACGTCGGCACCGGCGGTCTCTCGCTGGGGGCGGGCACCCTGACCGGCGCCGCCCTGGGAGCGGGCGCGGGCCTGGTGCGCGGCGCCGGCTCCCGCTTGCTGGGTCGGATCAGGGGACGGGCGAGCCTGCAGGTCGACGATGCCGTGATGCGCCTGATCATGGTTCGCGCGCTGGAGCTGCTTTCGGCGCTTGTACGAAGAGGGCACGGCAGTCCCGAGCGTATCCGGACGCGAATCGTCGACGACTTGCAGCGGCGTCGCCTGCCCCGCAGCGTGCGCCGGGCCCGCCACCACCCTCGCTGGTCGGCGCTCAACCAGGATGGCGGCGGGTCGTCGAATCCGCGCACGGATGCCCTGGCCGCCCTGGTGGATGAACTCGATCGCCTGGCAGCCGGCGATCGCGCATCCTCCGAGCACGATTGAGTCGCTGCGGATCGAGTCGTCCGAAATCGCGCAACGCGCAGATTATTGTGGAATTTGTCATGGATCAGGCGTACAATCCGAATTGCCTGTGGTAAATGGCGCTTGCGAATTCAGGTCGACCCCTCCCTTCTGGCAGGACATCGCCGAACTCCCATCTTCATTTCCCCCGGCACTTTTATTTTTTTGTTTATACAGGTAGCAAGATCATGGCAACAGGTTCAGTCAAGTGGTTCAACGAAGCCAAGGGTTTCGGTTTCATCAGCCAGGATGACGGCGGCAAGGACGTTTTCGTTCACTTCTCCGCGATCCAGGGCAGCGGC
>JAZBPT010000260.1:0-10072 GCA_036351755.1 Wenzhouxiangella sp.
AGGCCTGGCTGCGCCTGCTGGCCGAGCAGGAGAGATACCGCTAGCGGTGAGGGTTCAGACGGCTCGTCGAGTTTCACGCCAAGGCGCCAAGACGCCAGGATCGCCAAGAAAATCAAGCAACTACAAAGGCATACGGCGAAGAAATGGTTGCGGGATCCATTCTTGGGATTTTGTGATTCTTAGAACTTCTTTACCTTGGCGAACTTGGCGACTTGGCGCCTTGGCGTGAACCATAAAACCATGAGGCTCTACCAGGGCAAATCCTCACCGTTGGCGTGGCGGAAGCTGCCGGTCGTGTCCATGCTCAGCTCGTCGATGCGTTCGACCAGGCCGGCGGCGGCCTCGGCGGGTTCGACGTCGCCGCGGCCACCGGTCATGTCGGTGCGCACGAAGCCCGGATGCAGTAGGCCGACGGCGATTTCGCGCTCCTTGAGCTCGTGGGCGAGGTTCATGCCCGCCATGTTGGCGGCTGCCTTGGACATGCGGTAGCCCCAGGCTCCGCCGGATCCGTTGTCGGCGATCGAGCCCACCCTGGATGAGATGATGACGACCTTGCCGCCGTTGATGAGGTGGTTGACCAGCGCGTGCGTCACCCGCAGCGGAGCGAGCGCATTGACTTCGTATTGGGCCCGCCAGTTGTCAAGCTCGTCCTCGATGTTCTCGAGGGTGGACGGAATCAGGACCCCGGCGTTGTTGACCAGCAGGTCGATACGGCGGCCCGAAAGCCGGTCGGCCAGCTCACGCAGGCTCTCGCGGTCGGTGATGTCGATACCCTCCTCGACCTGGACATCCAGGGCCTTGAGGGCAGGCGAGGCGTTGCGGCAGACGGCGATGACGCGGTAGCCGCGGTCGACGAGCTGGCGTGCGAGTTCGAGTCCGATGCCTCGATTGGCGCCGGTGATCACTGCTGTTTTCATGATAGGGAGAATCCGCTTTGAGTTCTCCGCATATGCTACTATTTTTGCACTGCCTTGCCGTGCAAATCACGGCAAGCCGAGGGCACAACCAGAGGAACTGCCATGATGCGCAACACAGTGGGCAAGCTGGTTTGGGGGGCGGCTTTGAGCACAATGATGGGGGTCGCCGTAGCCGGCGACGTCCTGCTGATCGAGAAGGTCGAGGAGCGCATGATGCGCGACTTGCCCCAGAACGGTCTCACCCAGCAACAAGTCGAGGAACGCTACGGCGAGCCGAACAGCAAACACGCGCCCGTCGGCGACCCGCCGATCACTCGCTGGATCTACGACGACTTCAACGTCTATTTCGAGTACGACCTGGTCATCGAGAGCGTCCTCCACCACGACGCCATCATGCGCGAAGTCGAGGCCCGGAGCGAACCCTGATTCATGTCGCATACCGATTACCGCCTCCCGGCCGAGTGGGAGGCACAGAGCGCCACCCTGCTCGCCTGGCCGGCTGCCGATTCCGACTGGCACGACAAGCTCGAGGCCATCCGTGACGAGTACCGCCAACTGATCGAGGCCATTCGCGGTTTCCAGCCCGTCGTGCTGCTGGTGCCGCAGGACGAGCCCGCGCCTGACGGACTTGCGGAGGCGCCGGACCTGCATCGCGTTCCGCTTCGCTACAACGACACCTGGTGCCGGGATTACGGCCCGGTCATCATGGTGTTCTCGGGCTACCGCCTGGCGCTGGATTTCCACTTCGACGGATGGGGCGGCAAATACCCGGCCTCGCTCGACAACCGCGTCAACACCCACCTGGCCCGCCACGAACTGTTCGACCGGATGCAGTTCCGCCAGTACCTGTTCGAACTCGAAGGCGGGGCGATCGAGAGCGACGGCCGGGGACGCCTGCTGGTCAGCTGGCACTGCCTGCGCGCCCGACACCCCCACTTGAGCGAGCGCGAGATCGACTTCGAGCTGCACAATCTTCTCAACGTCGACAAGGTGCTGGGGATCGACATCGAACCGATGGCCGGGGACGACACCGATGGGCACATCGACACGCTGGCCCGCTTCACCGACCACGACACCATCGTGTTCCAGACCCAGCGCGACAACGAGCGAACCGCACGGCTGCGCGGCCAGCTGGAGACCCTCCGCACCCGCGACGAGAACGAATACCGACTCGTGGCCCTGCCCTGCCCCGACGACCTCGATCCGGAACTGCCCGCCAGCTACGCGAATTTCCTGTTCGTCAACGAAGGCTGCCTCGTGCCCGCCTACGGCAGCCGCCACGACGAGGCGGCCTGCGACATCCTCGCCGAGCTGCTGCCCGACCGTCGGATCGTCCAGGTGCCGGCCGCCACCATGATCACGCAATCCGGTGGACCGCACTGCGCCAGCATGCACATTCCGGCCGCACTCGGATGAGCACGCGCCGCCTCGATATCGCCCTGGTCCAGCACGCCATGGGCCCGGAAGCCGACGAAAATCGTGCGGCCACGGCCGATGGAATCGCCCGCGCGGCCGAGCTGGGCGCTGAGCTGGTTTTGCTGCCGGAACTCCACGCCAGCGAGTACTTCTGCAAGTACCAGGACCCGGATCTGTTCGACCTGGCCGAGCCAATCGAGGGCCCCACGGCGCGGATGCTCTCGGGCGCCGCAGCCGATCACGGGGTCGTCGTCGTGGGCTCGATCTTCGAACATCGCGCCCCGGGCCTGGCGCACAACACCTCGGTGGTCTTCGAGCGCGACGGCGAAATGGCCGGCATGTATCGCAAGATGCACATTCCCGACGACCCCGGCTACAACGAGAAATTCTATTTCACGCCCGGCGACCTGGGCTTCGACCCCATCGACACCTCGGTGGGACGGCTGGGCGTGCTGGTCTGCTGGGATCAGTGGTATCCAGAAGCCGCCCGCCTGATGGCGCTGGCGGGCGCAGAACTCTTGCTCTACCCCACCGCGATCGGTCTCGACCCCGACGACGAGGAGCCGGAGCAACGGCGTCAGCTCGACGCATGGCGAACCATCCAGCGTTCGCACGCCGTTGCCAACGGCATTCCGATAGCCACCTGCAACCGGGTGGGCTTCGAACCCGACCGTTCCGGCGGAGAGCGCGAGGCGGAGTTCTGGGGGCACAGCTTTGTCGCCGGTCCCCAGGGCGAAGTCCTGGCCGAAGCCGGCAGCGAGGCCGAAGTGCTGTTCGCCAGCCTGGACCTGGGTCGCTCCGAGCAGGTCCGGCGCATGTGGCCCTTCCTGCGCGACCGCCGCATCGACGCCTACGGCGACCTCCTCAAGCGCTGGCGGGATTAAGGCCACCGGCACTCGAAAGCGCAGCGCAGGCGGAAGTGACGGGGCGGTTTGCCCGCAGGGCAAGGAGCCCCGGAATGAAGCCGTTGCGCGTGTACTTGACGGTACGTGAGCATTTCGAGCGCCGGAAAAGCGCCGGCAGGGGCGGAAAGACGCGGCCCCAGCACCGACGAGGTCAGCCCGAAGGCCTTCCCTCGCTCAAATTCGCAGTACCCCTCGAAGGCTGATGGATTGTGGTTCCTGCCGGTGATCTCGAGGCGTTCGAAAGCGGAGCGTACTCGAGGGTACGTGAGCATTTCGAGCGCCGCGAAAGCGCCGGCAGGGGCCGCAAGACGCAGCCCCAGCACCTACCAGTGGATGCCTCGCATCAGGCTCGCAAACGCCACCTGCTCCTGCGTCGGCTTGACCTCGCCTTCTTCGCCGCGGCCCTGCGCCGCCGCCGAATCCGGGAACATCCTGAAGGCGGAGTTCATGACGATTTCCGAGACCTTCGGCGCCGTGGCGTGCAGGATCTGGGCGAAGATCCCCAGGCGCGTGGCGATACGCTGCGGCCGATAGATGACCGCCTGCTTGATCATGTCGGCGGCGTCTTCGGGCGTGATCGTCGGCACGTGCTCGTAGATCTTGGTCGGCGCGATCATGGGCGTGCGCACCAGCGGCATGTTGATGGTCGTGAACGACACGCCGGTGTCGGCGAACTCCGAGGCCGCGCATCGCGAAAACGCGTCCAGCGCCGCCTTCGAAGCCACGTAGGCGGAAAACCGGGGTGCGTTCGACAGCACGCCGATCGAGGAGATATTGACGATCTGCCCGCCGCCGCGCTCGACCATGGTCGGCAGGAAGCCCATGATCAGCTTCAGCGAACCGAAGTAGTTGAGCTGCATGAGGCGCTCGTAGTCGTGGAAGCGGTCATACGACAACTGGATCGAACGACGGATCGAGCGCCCGGCGTTGTTGATGAGTACGTCGACCGCGCCGTGGTCGGCCAGGACCTGCTCGACCAGCTTCTCGGACTTCTTCATGTCCGACAGGTCGGCCGTGTAGTAGAACGCCTGTCCGCCGTCGGCCTCGATCTCGGCCTTGGTTTCCTGAAGCCCTTCCTCGCCGCGGGCGACGATCACGACCTTGGCGCCGGCCTGGCCCATCATCAGGGCCGTGGCCTTGCCGATACCCGATGACGCGCCGGTGATCAGCACGACCTTGTCGCGCACCTGCCCCGACAGGGACCGGTCGATGAACAGCTCCGGATCGAGGTGGCGCTCCCAGTAGTCCCAGATGACCCAGGCGTAGTCCTCCAGCGGCGGCACGGAAATGCCCGAGCCCTTCAGCGCCTTCTCGGCATCGCGGTTGTCGAATCGCGTCGGGTAGCTGAAGAACCCGAGCATGTCCTTGGGGATCCCCAGATCCTCGAGAACCTGCTTGATGATCCGGCGCACCGGCGGCAGCATCGTCAGGCCCTGCTTGACCGGGGCCGGGATGAAGCTGAACAGCCGCGCGTCGATGCGCATCGACATCAGCGGCGCGTGTGCGGCCTGCGCGAAGAGGTTCATGACCTCCCCGATCCGTTTCGGGTTGGGGTCGGTCAAGTGGAAGCACTGGCCGTCGAGCTTCGGCTTGTGGGCGATATGATCCATCGCCCGTGCGACGTAATCGACCGGCACGATGTTGATCCGGCTGCCCTCCAGGCCCAGGGTCGGTACCCAGGGCGGCAGCATGCGGCGCATCTTCTGGATCAGCTTGAAGAAGTAGTAAGGCCCGTCGATCTTGTCGATCTCGCCGGTCTTCGAGTGCCCCACCACGATTCCGGGCCGATAGATGCGCCACGGAACGGAGCATGTCCGGCGCACCAGCCCCTCGGATTCGTGCTTGCTGCGGAAATACGGGTGCTGAAGCCCCGTCGCCTCTTCGAACATGTCCTCCCGGAACGTGCCCTGGTAGAGGCCCGCGGCCGCGATCGAAGAGGTGTGGTGGAAACACTTGACCTTGACCTTCTCGGCCAGCTGGATGGCATGTTTCGTCCCGCCGATGTTCGCGGCTTCGTTGGATTCGGCGTCGGCGGCAAGGTCGTAAACGGCGGCCAGGTGGAAGAAGTGCCGGATCTTGCCCTCGAGCTTCTCGACATCGGCCTTGCCGACCCCCAGCGCCGGCTTGGTGAGGTCGCCGGTCACCGCCACCAGGCGTCGTTGGTGATCCGACCAGCGCTCGGCGACCAGGTCTTTGAACTTCTTCTTCGACCCGCGCCGCACCAGGACATAGATCGTTCCCTTACGCTGGACCAGCTGATCGATCAGGTTGCGGCCGATGAATCCGGTTCCCCCGGTCACGAAATAGCTCATTGCGGCACTCCCTCCGGCATTGATTGTGCTGTCCTTCAAAGATACCGATTCGTTCCGGTTTCCGCCACCGGCAATGCGCCGTTGACCCCGTCCGGGCAGCATGCTAGAAAGACTGCCGACAACGAAAAAAGGGAAAGCAAGCGATGAGCGACCTGGAGAAGCGCTTCAAACAGGCGGCTGAAGACGTGCAGAGCCTGGACCAGCGTCCGGACAACGACACTCTGCTGAAGCTCTACGCGCTGTACAAGCAGGGGTCGGAAGGCGATGTCTCCGGCGAGAAGCCCGGCTTCTTCGACTTCGTGGGCGTTGCCAAGTACGAGGCCTGGGAGAAACTCCAGGGCATGGACGCCGACGAAGCCAAGCAGAAATACGTCGACCTCGTCGAATCCCTGCGCAGCTGAGCGCACGCATCCGGCCCTGCTGCCCGTGAGCCGGAACACCCGAGAACGCATCCTTTCAGCGGCCCTGCTCCTTTTCAACGAGCAGGGCGAACCGCACGTCCCCACCAACCGGATCGCCGACGAGCTGGAGATCAGCCCGGGCAACCTGCACTACCACTTTCGCACCAAGGGCGATCTCATCCAGGCGCTGTTCGAGGCATTCGAACACCGTATGCTGGAGCTGCTGGCCACGCCCGATTCACGCGACGTTCACATCGAGGATATCTGGTTGTTCCTCCACCTGGTATTCGAGACCATCGGCGAATACCGATTCTTCTATCGCGATCTCAGCGATCTTTGCGGCCGTTTTCGAAACCTGCACCGTCGTTTCCAGGCCATCGTCAGGCTCTCGATGCAGACCGCGCGACATCTCAGCGAAGGCCTCGCCGAACAGGGGCAACTGGAGGCGAACCCGGAGGAGCTCGACGCGCTGGTCCGCAACATCGTGCTGGTTTCCACGTTCTGGCTGTCTTTCGACCAGGTGGTCGAGCGCGACAGTCACCCGCACCCCGATCGCGCCGCCTGGCAGGTCATGAGCCTGATCAGCCCCTACTTGGTCGGCGAAGCGAGGAAGGAACTCTCCGAGCTGGCAAAAGCGTATCGGCACTGACGACTACGCCAGGCAAAAAAAGACCCGGACAGGGTCCGGGTCAAGAGTCGCAGCTACTACCGGGCCGAGGGAGGAAGCCCGGGCTGCTTCGGGGTAGTCTGGAGAAGTCGACTACAACATCGGTCAGGCGCTGGTCGACCCGCTCTTGGTGTCGGCAGCCTTGCTCGCGGTCTTCTTCGCGGCGCCGCCCGACTTCTTCTGCTGCTCGGAGAGTGCACGCACCTCCTTGTTCAGCTCGGCGACGCGGTCGCTCAGCTGCTTGATCTCGTCGGAGGTCGGCACGCCGAGACGCGACAGGGCGCGAGCCACGCGCTGCTCGAACACCTTCTCGAGCTTGTCCCAGTTGCTCTGGGCGGAGTCGCGCACCTTGCCGACGCGGCTTTCGACGTCGTCACGCACGCCGGTGACGGTGTCACTGGCCATCTTGCGGCCGCGGCCTTCGAGCTTGCCGCCTTCCTTGACCAGGCGGTCGAACAGCTTGTTGCTTTCGCCGATCACCTTGCTGCTGGTTTCCTCGACGCTCTTGCGGCCATGTTCGAAGAGCTTGTTGCCCTCCTGCTGGGCCATCGAGAAAGCGCCCAGGCCGGCCAGCCAGATTTCATGCGCGTAATCCTGGACCTGCGAAGTCGCGGTTTTGCGCGCCGAAGTCTTGCGGGTCGCGGTCTTGCGGGTTGCGGTCTTCTTGGCCACCTTCTTCTTGGCGACCTTCTTCTTGGCAGTCTTCTTGGCCATGTCTGCTCAACTCCTTTTCCGCCACGTTGGCGGGATGTGCGGGATGAATTTGAGTTGTAAGATAAAGCCAGTTTCTAGAGTGGACACACTAATCATGGACACGGCGAAATGGGCCGCCTTTCCCTACGAGAACAAGGCTTTCCGCTATCCCGGCGACAAGCTGGCGGATGCCTGGAGTACGCTGCACCGTGGCGACACCGAGCCGCTGCCCGACGACGAGGGCATCCTCGAAGCGTGGCGACACTTCCATGCCGGCGACTTCGCCGCGGCCGTGGACCTGGCCGAAGAGGCGGGCCTGGCGGGACATGCCGTGGCCAACAAGGCGAGCGGCATCTACGCCGACTACCTCGAGGAAAGCGAAGAGGCCAAGATCGCCATCTACCAGGCCGGAATCCGACGGGCCGAGGCGGCCATCGCCGAATGGGAAGACGACGCCAACGCGCACTACTTCCACGCGTTCCTGCTGGGGCGCTACAGCCAGAGCATCTCGATTGCGCAGGCGCTGGCGCAGGGCATCGGGGGAAAGGTTCGCGAATCGCTGGAGAACGCGCTTTCGCTGTCACCGAATCACGCCGAAGCGCATACGGCGCTGGGCCTCTACCACGCCGAGATCATCAACAAGGTCGGCAAGATGGTGGGCAAGCTGACCTACGGCGCCAGCGCCGACAAGGCGCTCGAACATTTCGAGCGGGCGCTGGAACTGACCCCGGAGGCACCGATTGCGCATATCGAGTACGGCAACGGCCTGTACCTGCTTTTCGGAGACAAGCGCCTGGAGGAATCCAACGCCGCCTACGAGAAGGCGGCAAAGATCAAGCCGATCGACGCCATGCAGAAGCTCGACGTGGAATACGCCAAGGCGTCCGTCTAGCGGGCCATGCGGCCAATCAGTCTTCTTCGATCCAGTCGTGCACGAGTTCGGCTTCCTCGGGCGAGACCATCCCCATCTCCGGCCCCAACAGCATCGTCAGATGCAGCAGGTTTTCGAATTCGCGGCGGAAATTGGCAACAACGTTGCTGGGATCGGGCACCAGGCGGTTGTCGGTGATCAAGCCCGAGAACACCTTGCCGTTGTAGCTGATGATGCTGATCCCCATGCCCACGGATCCGGTCTGCGGCACCCAGAACATCATCTCCGAGATCTTCGCACCTGCCAGGTAGAGCGGTGCCTGCGGCCCCGGCACGTTGGTCAGGACCGTCGAGGCCTTGCGGCTGAACAACTCCAGCGCCGGCTTCTGCAATGAGGCCGGCCCCATTCCCAGTGCCGCCAGCAAACCCAGCGACATCATCGCCTGCCTGGAGTTCTTGAGCTCGTGCATGAAATCGGCGACCCGATAGACGCGCGCCAGCGGGTTGTCCTCGGCCACCGGCAGCTCCAGGAACACCAGGCCGAAGTGATTGCCCAGCTCACGGGCGTGTTCGAGCGGCCGCAGATTCACCGGGACCGTCGCGCGCATCGTGGCCTCCGACGGATCGTCTCCGCAATCCACCATATAGCGATGCAGCGCGCCGGTCATTACCGCAATGAGCACGTCATTGACGGTGCAGCCGAGTGCCTTGCCCACCGCCTTCACTTCTTCCAGGTCGATGGGCTCGGCCCAGGCCACGTTCTTGCGCACACCCAGCTCGCCCTTGAAACGCGAGGACGGGTCGTCGGTCAAGAGCAGGGCGTTGGCCAGCTCGGCCATCAGGTCGGCAGCGGTGCCGGCGTAGTCGGCGGCCAGGTGCGGCTCGCGCAGCATCTGGGCGGCTTCTTCGAGCATCTTGTAGCTGAAGTGGCCGACCGCGTCCATTCCTTCCCTGGCCGGGGCCATCAGGCGGCGGAAGATGTTGGATTCCGCCGCACGCCGCTCTTTCCAGTGATGCGGACTGATCAGTTTCAGGGACTTTTCGCGCTCCGCGTCGGTCAGCGACAGGAGCACCTGCACCAACGCGATCCCATCGGCGTAGCAGTGATGAATCCGGGTAACGATCGCCGGACCTTCGGAGTAGTTTTCGACCAGGTGGAACTGCCACAGGGGCTTGGTCTTGTCGAGCGGCGTCGAAGCGAGTTGTGAGACCAGCTCCTCCAGTTCGACCTTGCCGGCATCCCCTGGCAGCGCCGTTCGAACGATGTGCGCGCTGGGCTCGAAAAGCTCATCCTGCTCCCACCAGCAACCACGCGCCGATTCCACGGCCTTCTGGCGAAAGCGACGGAATGACAGGAAGCGGTTGACCAGGACCTCGCGAAACGCTTCGAAATCGACGCTATCTTCGAGAACGATCACGCCCGTGATCATCATCAGGTTGGTCGGCTGCTCCATGCGCAGCCAGGCGAGGTCGACCTTGGAAATCGCTTCACGCTTCGCGCTCGTCACGCTCACCGCTCCGTGTGATGGGACTCGTCGGATTCTTTCACGCCCCGTGACGAGCGTCAATTTGGTCGTTCCCGGTTGGCGCGTCAGTGAACCTGGCGTTGCGCCGGCGGCCCCTGCTCCTGCCCGTTGCCGGCAAGGTCGTAGGGCAGCTTCACCTGGTCGAGGCCGAACTGCTTGAACACCGGCTGAAGCTGGTGGTGGATCAGGGGATAGAGCTGGCGCGTAAGGGTGCCGTGGTTGGCCTTGAAGGTCTCGAAATCGACCGACTCACCGCGGAACTGGCTGTAGACCGCCTGCAAGACGAGTTCGACGGTAAACAGCGGCTGATCCGGGCTGTCTTCCCGGCTGCCGCGGCAGACCAGTCGCGCCGTCACCTGGTACTG
>JAZBPT010000261.1:0-4362 GCA_036351755.1 Wenzhouxiangella sp.
GAAGACAGCCGCTGGTTCGTCCAGGTCAACCTGGCCGCCATTCGCGGCGCCTCCGACGACGGGGCCCTCTACGGTTGGTTGCAGCGCGAAGTCATCGAAGACCTCGAGGAAGAGTTCGGCGAAGGCAGCGTCGACGATTTCGACGCCATCACGGTGTTCGGCACCAGCGACGACGGCGAAGGCCTGGGCATCGTGCTCGACGGCCGGATGGATGCGGACATGCGCGAGCGCGTGATCCGGCGATCGGCCGCCACGCCGATCGAGGACCTGGGCGACGGCAATGCCTATGTGCTCGGCGGCAACGAGGAGCTGGCCGAAGAGTTCGACATCGAGTTCGACGGCGATCCGCTGTTCATGGCCTTCGGCGAGCGTTCCGGCGCCTTCGTCACCTCCAGTCGCGCCCTGCTCGAGGCCTTCCTGGACGGGGCCCGATTCGAGCGAATCGCCGCCTCCGAGCTGCTGATCATCCGGGCCGACCCGATGCTGTCGGGCGCGGTCGACACCGAAGCCATCGGCGAGGGCTACGGCAACTGGAACTCGAAGGTGATGCGCAACATCCGCCGCGCCGGATTCGCGCTCACCGACGCCGGCGGTGGCTACGACGTCAACGTCGAACTCATCGCCGTCGACGAGGCGCAGGCCCAGGCCCTGCAGAACATCGTGCAGGGCGTGATCGGCCTCCAGGCCCTGGCCGACGAGGAGCCGGAGCTGTCCTTCGTGTCCTCGCTGCAGACGCAGCGTGACGGCGAGCGCGTCAGCCTGTCGGTGCAGGTCAGCTCCGAGGAGCTGATGGGCCTGCTCGACTGATTGCCGGATTCCGGATTTCCCCATGAGCCCGGAAGTCGAACGCGACCTGGTCAGGCGAGCCCGCTCGGGCTCGCTCGACGCGTTCGACGCGCTGATGCGCGCCCACCAGGATCGGCTCTACCGATTCGTGCTGGTGCGCGGCGCCAGTAGCGCGGACGCCCAGGACATCGTGCAGGACACGTTCCTGGCCGCCTGGCGCTACCTGGATGGTTATCGTGAACGCTGGCGCTTTTCCACCTGGCTGTACACGATCGCGCGGCGCCAGGCATCCGGGCGCCGCATGGATCACGCCGAATTGCCCGAGTCGCTGGTCGATCCGGGCGAGGGCCCTGACCAGGCCGCATCGGCCGGTGAGCGTCGCGAGAACATCTGGCCGGTGGCGCGCAAGCTGCTACCATCGGACTGGTTCGGCGTGCTCTGGCTCTACTACGCGGAGGATCGCAAGACCGGGGAAATCGCCCGCATCCTGGGTCGCTCCGCGGCCTGGGTGAAGGTCACCCTGCATCGTTCCCGCAAGCGCCTGGCCGAGCTGATCGATGCCGCGGACTGGCTGCCCGAGGAGGTCGTTTCGAAATGAACAGACAGGACCTTGAAAATCGCCTGCGTGCCGATGCCGAGCGTCTCGGTGCGTCCTGTCCGCCGCACGTAAGGCATCGCGTCGCCGAGCGAATCCGCCATGGCGAAGGTCGTCCTTCGCATCGCCGGATCGGCGTCCCGGCCCTGGCCGGCGCCTTCGCGGCAACGGTTTTTGCATTCGTTTCGGTCTGGATGCTGTGGCAGCCTTCGGGCGTCGAGCGGCACGATGCACGGACGGTGGACTTGAATGCGGCGCCGGTCGTCGCCAAGTCGGATCGAATGCTGGCGTCCCGCGAAGCCGCCCTCGAGAACGAATGGCAGCTGCTCGAGCGGGACCTGCGCATCCTGCGTGACCACGTCACGGCCACTTTCGACAAGAACCCGAACAGCTGACCCTACATGTCCAACCAGTCCATCGGCCTGAGCGAAGAACTGCAGAACTACATCCTCGACCACTCGCTGCGGGAAGATCCCCTGCTGGCGCGATTGCGCGAGGAAACCGCCGAGCTGCCGCAGCGCAACATGCAGATCGCGCCGGAGCAGGGCCAGTTCATGGCAATGCTGGCGCGGCTGATCGGCGCGAAGCGCTACATCGAGGTCGGCACCTTCACCGGCTACAGCGCGCTGGCCGTCACCATGGCCATGCCCGAAGACGGCAAGACCATCGCCTGCGACATCAGCCGCGAATGGACCGACATCGCCCGGCGCTATTGGCAGGAGGCCGGCGTGGATGAGCGCATCATGCTCGAGCTGCGCCCGGCGCTGAAGACGCTCGACGAACTGATCGTCTCGGGCCTCGAGGACACCTTCGACCTGGCCTTCATCGACGCCGACAAGACCGGCTACATCGACTACTTCGAGCGCTGCCACGACCTGTTGCGCCCCGGCGGGCTCGTCATGATCGACAACACGCTGTGGGACGGCAAGGTGGTGGACTCCTCCGAAACCGACCAGGACACCGAGGCGATTCGCGCCTTCAACGAGTACCTGCGCGACCGCGAGGAAATCGAGATTTCCATGGTGCCGATCGGTGACGGCCTGACCCTGGTGCGCAAGGCCGAGGGCCTGTAGCCGCTGGCGTCGGCCTCTCACGACGACTATCGGGCCAGCCGATATACTGGCCGGATCATCAACGCGACGAGAGGTCCCATGCGACGCCTTTTCCTCACTTCCATCCTGTGCCTGGCGGCGGCCAGCGCCGCCGCGGCGGCCGAGGTCGACCGCCGCACCGCCAATTCCGGCAACGTCGTGCTCGAAGACGTGCCCGAAATCCCCGCCGAGATCAGCGAAGCGCTCAAGCAGTACCAGAACACGCGCTCGGCCGGGCTCATCGACTGGAGCCACGACGGTGAGAGCATCTACATCGCCACCCGTTTCGCCGAGGTCAGCCAGATCCACCGCGTCGACCAGCCCGGTGGCGCGCGCCACCAACTGACCTGGTACGACGAGCCCGTCGGGGGCGCCGATCGCCGGCCGGGCAGCGACACCATGGCCTTCCTGATGGACAGCGGCGGCAGCGAGTTCGACCAGATCTACCTGTTCGACCCGGCCGACGGCAGCCGCGAGATGATCAGCGACGGCGAGTCTCGCAACGGGGCCCTGGAGTGGTCGGAGGACGGCCGCTACCTGGCGTTCCAGTCGACCCGCCGCAACGGCCGCTCGAACGATATCTGGATGTTCGATTTCGACGACGGCCGCGAGGCCGAGCTCGTGCTCGAAGCGCCGGACGGTAGCTGGTGGGGGCCGGTCGAGTTTTCCGCCGGCAACGACAAACTGCTGATCGTCCAGTACGTCAGCGTCAACGACTCGCGCATCCATGTCCTGGACCTGCGCTCGGGCGAGCTGACGCGCATCGCCGGCGGCGCCGAGGATCCCTCCCGCAACCTGCCTTTCGGTTTCGATGCCGAGGGCGAGGGTGTCTACTTCAGCACCGATGCGCAGGGCGAGTTCGCCCAGCTGGCCTGGCGTCCGCTCGACCCCGAAGGCCAGGCGCGCGTGATCACCGGCGACATCCCCTGGTCCGTGCAGGGCCTGGAGCTCAACCACGCCGGCGATGCGGGCGTGTTCGTCACCAACGAGGGCGGCATCAGCCGCATGTACCGATTCGATCCTGCCGACGAATCCTACGAGCGCATCGACAGCATCCCCGAGGGGCTCGTCTACGGCGCGTCGTTCAGCGAGGACGACGAGTCGCTGGCGGTAGTCGTCAACAACCCGCGCTCGCCCAGTGACGTCCACGTGATGGGCTTCGACAGCGGTGAAATGACCCGCTGGACCTACAGCGAAGTCGGCGGCCTCGACACCGAGCAGTTCGTCATGCCTGAACTGGTCCACTACCCGACGTTCGACGAGGTCGACGGCGAGCCCAGGGAGATTCCCGCCTTCGTCTACCGGCCCCGGGGTGAGGGTCCGCATCCGGTCATCATCCAGATCCACGGCGGTCCCGAGAGCCAGACCCGGCCCGGTTTCTCGAGCACCTACCAGCTGTGGATCGACCACCTCGGCGCGGCCGTCATCCGGCCCAACGTGCGTGGCTCGGCCGGCTACGGCAAGAGCTACCTCAAGCTCGACAACGGCTTCAAGCGCGAGGACTCGGTCAAGGACATCGGCGCCTTGCTCGACTGGATTGCAACCCAGCCCGACCTCGACGCCGATCGCGTGGCCGTCTACGGCGGCAGCTACGGCGGCTACATGGTGCTCGCCAGCGCTGTGCACTACAGTGATCGCCTCAAGGCCGCCGTCGACATCGTCGGCATCAGCAACTTTGTGACCTTCCTGGAGAACACCGAGGACTATCGCCGCGACCTCAGGCGCGTGGAGTACGGCGATGAGCGCGACCCCGAGATGCGCGCCCACCTCGAGGCCATCAGCCCGCTCAACAACGTCGAGAAGATCGACGTGCCGATGTTCGTCGTCCAGGGCGAGAACGACCCGCGCGTGCCGGTCACCGAGGCCGAGCAGATCGTCGCCGCCCTGCGC
>JAZBPT010000262.1:0-3201 GCA_036351755.1 Wenzhouxiangella sp.
CTGGGACCAGCCGCTGGTCAAGGTCAACTGCGCGGCCATCAGTGAATCCCTGCTCGAATCCGAGCTGTTCGGTCACGAAGCCGGCGCCTTCACCGATGCCGCCAGGCAGCGCGCCGGCCGATTCGAGCGTGCCGACGGCGGCACGCTGTTTCTCGACGAGCTGGCCAGCACCTCGCTGGCCGTGCAGGAGAAGATCCTGCGCGTGATCGAGTACGGCCAGTTCGAGCGGCTCGGTTCGACGCGAACGCTCGAGGTCGATGTCCGACTGGTCGGCGCGAGCAACGTGGACCTGCCCGAGCTGGCCGAGCGGGGCCGGTTCCGCGCGGACCTGCTCGACCGCCTGGCCTTCGACGTCATCACCCTGCCCCCGCTGCGCGAGCGGCGCGAGGACATCCTGCCGCTGGCCGAGCACTTCGCGATGCGCATGACCCGGGAACTCGGGCGCGAACTCTTCGCCGGGTTCGCCCCGGCCGTCGTGGATGCCATGCTGTCCCATCCCTGGCCGGGTAACGTGCGCGAGCTCAAGAACGTCGTCGAGCGGGCGGTCTATCGTCTCTCGGAGGCCGACGTTCCCATCGAGACGATCGAGTTCGATCCCTTCACGTCGCCCTGGCGCCCCCTGCGTCCGTCGCGCGATGCGGAGAAAATGCCGAACCCCGCGGTCGAGCCGATCGACCTGCGCGCCTGGCTCGATGCGCAGGAAAAGCGCCTGACCGAGGCCGCATTGGCGGCCGCCGGGGGGCATCAGGGCAAGGCGGCCGAACGGCTCGGGCTGAGCTACGACCAGTTGCGCGGTATTCTGCGCAAGCACGGCATAGGCAGCAAGCGCGAGCGCGCGACCAACCGCTCGGACTGACCGACAGCCTCGATTCAATTCCCCTTTTGCGCTGGAGCGGATATGACCCGGACAATCTGCGGCGATCCGAAGTCGATACCCAGGAAACTCCTGGACCGTTTGCGCGACGCTTCGAAAGTGATGGTCTTCACCGGCGCAGGCGTCTCTGCCGAATCCGGCATTCCCACCTTCCGGGAGGCACACACCGGTCTGTGGGCCCGCTACGACCCGATGGAGCTGGCTTCGCCCGAGGCCTTCGATCGCGATCCCGCCACGGTCTGGGCCTGGTACCAGTGGCGGCGCGAACTTATCTCCCGCGCACGGCCGAACCCCGGGCATCACGCCTTAGCCGAACTGCAGGATCGCGTCAAGGAAATGGTCACCATCACCCAGAACGTCGACGGCTTTCACGCCCTGGCGGGTTCTAACCCCGTGCTCGAGCTGCACGGCAACATCCAGCGCAATATCTGCTCGCGTACCGGCCGGATCATCGAGGCCTCATGGCTGGAGCGTCATGCGGATCGGAACCCCCCGCCTTCTCCGCACCACCCGGAGGGCCTGGCCCGTCCCGACCTCGTTTGGTTCGGCGAGGCGCTCGATGCGGCAACGCTTGAAGCAGCGTTTTCCGCAGCGAAATCATGCGACGTCGTGATCACCGCCGGCACCAGCGGCGTGGTGCAACCCGCTGCCAGCATCCCGGTCGCTGCCGTACGCGCCGGCGCCATGATGATCGACATCAATCCCGAAGCGAACGAACTCAGCCGATTGGCGCGCTGGCATCTCGCCGGCCCCTCGGCCACGTGGCTCCCGGCAATCGTGCAAGCCCTGAACGGATCGCCCGCCTGACCGGAGCATCGCTCGGGTCGACTATAATGGAGGACTTCATTTAAAGCGGAGTCTCACCATGTCGAGCACCATGCGCGCGCTGGTCAAGCCCGAAGCCGCTCCCGGCCTGGAGTTGCGCGAGGTCCCCGTACCGACGCCGGGGCCGAACGAGGTCCTGATCGAGCTCGAGAAGACCTCCATCTGCGGCACCGATCTCCACATCTACCAGTGGGACGAGTGGTCCCAGCGAACGATTCGCCCGCCGCTGGTTCTCGGTCACGAATTCGTCGGCCGCATCAAGGAGCTCGGCTCGAGCGTACAGGGCTACGAGGAAGGCCAGAGAGTCTCCGCCGAAGGCCACGTGGTCTGCGGGGTGTGCCGAAACTGCCGCGCCGGCAAGCCCCACCTGTGCCCCAACACCGAGGGCATCGGCGTCAATCGCGACGGCGGCTTTGCCGAATACGTGGTGGTTCCGGCCACCAACCTGTGGCCGATTCCGGACGAGATTCCCTCGGAGCTGGCGGCGTTCTTCGACCCCTTCGGCAACGCCGCGCATTGCGCGCTGCAATTCGACCTCGTGGGCGAGGACGTGCTCATCACCGGCGCCGGGCCGATCGGCATCATCGCTGCCGGCATCGCCAAGCACGTCGGTGCGCGGCATATCGTCATCAGCGACGTCAACGACTACCGCCTCCAGCTCGCCCGCGACATGGGTGCCACGCGAACCGTCAACGTCAAGAACGAAAGCCTGCTCGACGTCCGCAAGGAGCTGGGTATCGACGGCTTCGACGTCGGCATGGAGATGTCGGGCAACCCGCATGCCTTCGGCGACCTGCTCAAGCTGATGTACAACGGCGGCAAGGTCGCGCTGCTCGGCCTGCTGCCCAAGGACGCCGGCGTCGATTGGGACCAGGTGATCTTCAAGGGCCTCGAAGTTCACGGCATCTACGGCCGGCGCATGTACGAGACCTGGTACAAGATCACCCAGATGGTGCTCACCGGATTCCCGCTGCACAAGGTGCTCACCCACCAGATCGCCATCGACGATTTCGAAACGGGCTTCGAGTTGATGGCCTCGGGCCAGTGCGGCAAGATCGTCTGCGACTGGACCGGCAAGATCGAATAAGTGCGGAGATAATTCAAAAAGAAAATTAGTCCACAGATGCACACAGATAGAACCCAAAAGAAAAAGGAAAATGGAAATATAGGGAAAAGGAAGGTTCATTGGGTGATTGACCAAGCGCCAAGCACTACTCCATCGCCAGCCAGACTCTCGGTCCGTTTTTGTTTTTCATCTGGGTTTATCTGTGTTCATCTGTGGACGCAAAGGTTTTAAAAGGAATCAGGCAATGAGCGACCAAGCGACTCTTCAAAGACTTCGCGACGAGCTGGCCCAAATCGAGGCCGACGGGCTTTACAAGCGCGAGCGACAGATCACCACGCCGCAGCGCGTCGAAATCGAGACGCTCGAGGGCGGCAAGGTGTTGAACTTCTGCGCCAACAACTACCTGGGCCTGGCCGACCACCCCGACATCATCGCC
>JAZBPT010000263.1:0-2631 GCA_036351755.1 Wenzhouxiangella sp.
CTCCGTACTCCGTCCTCGGTATAGTGGCCCTTTTGGACTTCAGGAGGTCTTTCTCCATGGCACACATCGATCCCTTGCCCGCCGATCATACCCCGGAGCTGGCCGACACTTTTCGCCACTTCGAAGACATCCTGGGCTTCGTGCCCAACAGCCTGCTCACCCTCCAGCGGCGTCCGCAGATCGTGCGGGCCTTCGGCGAACTGACCGCGGCGGTCATGGATCCGCAAGGCAGCGTCGATCCCGCCTTCAAGCGCCTGCTGGCTCACTTCGCCAGCCGGGCGGCCGGCTGCCAGTACTGCGAGGCGCACTCACTGGTGGCCGCCGGCATCAGCGGCCTGCCGCAGGAGAAGCTCGACGCATTGTGGGAGTACCAGACCAGCGAGCAGTATTCGGAGGCCGAGCGAACGGCGCTCGATTTCGCCCTGGCTGCCGGCGCGGTGCCCAACGCCGTGGACGACGAGATCATGTCACGCCTCAAGGCGTACTGGAGCGAGGAGCAGATCGTCGAACTCCTGGCGGCCGTCTGCCTCTACGGCTTTCTCAATCGCTGGAACGACTCCATGGCCACCGACCTCGAGGAAGGTCCGAAGTCGCTCGGCGAGCGCGTCCTCAAGAAGGGCGGCTGGACGGGCGGCAAGCACCTGGGGTGATGTTGGCTGGTTGGCCGGTTGGGCGGCTAGATCCGGTTCGGATCAGGTTGCCTGCAGCTATTCATCCAGCGCTCCGAGGAATTCGATGACCTGCTCCTCGGTGGTGGCCCAGGAGCAGACCAGGCGGGCCAGATCGTCGTGGCCGGGCCAGATGTGGAACTGGAAGCCCTGGTTCTTGAGCGCGGCCAGCTTTTCCGGCTCGGCTTTCATGAAAACCTCGTTGGATTCCACCGGCCAATGCAGCGATGCGCGCGGATTGGCTTCTATGCCGCGGGCCAGCTGCGCGGCCCGCGCGTTGGCGGTGCCGGCGAGCGTCAGCCAGAGATCGTCGTCGAGCATCGCCAGTAGCTGCGCCGACACGTAGCGCATCTTCGAGAGCAGGTGGCCGGCGCGCTTGCGTCGTCGCTCCATACCCTCCAACCACTCGGGGTGGCCGAAGACCACGATCGCCTCGGCGGTCAGCGCCCCGTTCTTGGTCGCGCCGAAACTCAGCACGTCGACACCGGCCTTCCAGGTGGTTTCGGCGGGGTGGCAGTCGAGGTGGTGAACGGCATTGGCGAAGCGCGCGCCGTCCATGTGCAAATGCAATCCGCGCTCGTGCGTCGCCTGCGCAATGGCGCGAATCTCGTCGGGCCGGTAGGTCGTGCCGCACTCGGTGGCCTGGGTGATCGAGACCACCGACGGCTTGACGTTGTGCACGCCGTGGCTGCCCGCACCGTCGATGGCCGTCGCGACCGTCGATGCGTCGAGCTTGCCGTTCTCGCCCGGTAACGGCATGAGCTTGGCGCCGGCCGAATAGAATTCCGGCGCGCCGTTCTCGTCGTTCTGGATATGGGCCAGCTGGTGACACAGAATCGCCCCCCAGGGCGGGCTCAACTCGGCGATGGCCGCGCAGTTGGCCGCCGTGCCGGTGGCGATCGGCAGGACGCGGCATTCGGTATCGAACAATTCGCTGAAGCGTTGATCGAGCTGCCTGCTGTACTCGTCATTGGCGTAGGCCGTCGCAAAGCCTTGATTGGCACGCGTGATCGCCTCGATCATCGCCGGATGCGCCGGCGCTTCGTTGTCGCTGGTGAAGTTCATGAATGCGTTGCCTGGTTTGCTCGTTGGCTTTTTAACTGGTTGGTTGCGGCTCGACCACAGCCAGCCGGCATTATGACAGTGAGTCAACAGGATTACTGCAAACCAGCAAACCAGCAAACTAACAAACCAACGAAACAACAAAAACGCGCGCCGAATCCCTGAGAATAACCGTCATGAGTGAAATTCCCACCTTCGATCCTGATGCGATCATGCAGCGTGATGTCGGCTGGCTCAAGCGCCGGCACAGCCAGCTCGTGCGCTTTCGAGGCCCGGCCAAAAAGCGCGCACGCCTGCTCGAAGAATACGAGAAGCGCCTGAACGACTCCATGGCCCTGCGTGCAGTGCGGGCCGAGGCGCGACCCGACACCGGCGAAGCGCCCGACCTGCCCATCTCGGCGCATGCCGAACGGATCGTCGAGGCGATCCGGGAACACCAGGTGGTGATCGTCGCCGGCGCGACCGGCTCGGGCAAGTCGACCCAGTTGCCCAAGCTCTGCCTCGACGCCGGTCGCGGCGTTCGCGGCCTGGTCGGCTGCACCCAGCCGCGGCGCATCGCGGCACGATCGGTGGCGCGGCGCGTGGCCGAGGAGCTCGGCACGGAGCTCGGCGGCGCCGTCGGCTTCCAGGTGCGCTTCACCGACCGGGTGTCGCCGGAGAGCTACGTGAAGTTCATGACCGACGGCATCCTGCTGGCCGAGATCCACCGTGACCGCTTGCTCGACGCCTACGACACCCTGATCATCGACGAGGCTCACGAGCGGAGCCTGAACATCGACTTCCTGCTCGGCTACCTCAAGCGCCTGACGGCCCGGCGGCCCGATCTCAAGATCGTCATCACCTCGGCGACCATCGACACCGAACGATTCGCCGAGCATTTCGATGATGCGCCGGTGATCAC
>JAZBPT010000264.1:0-17052 GCA_036351755.1 Wenzhouxiangella sp.
CGTTCGTTCGAGCGTATTCGAGGTGCTTCCAAACAAATTGCCCAGCAGGGGAACTCGCTGAATGAAAGGCACGCCGGCCTTGCCCTTGGTTTCGGTTTCACGAATCAGACCACCCAGCATGATGGTCTGCCCGGACTGGACAGCCACTTCGGTTTGGACGGTGCGGGTGTCAACCGAGGGGTTGCCGCCCACCCCGGCATCACCCTGCTCCGAAACTTCCTGACGGATCTTCATGTAAACGAGCCCGCCTGGGTTGACTCGAGGCGTCACCTCGAGAATCACACCCGTATTCAGGTATTGGACGTTGCCAATCGTGCCGTTGTCGCCCCCGATGCCGCCTCCGACAAACCGGGTCGACTGGACAGGGAGCTGATCACCCACGTTGATGCTGGCTTCGGAGTTGTTACGCACCATCAGGCTGGGCGAGGAAATCGTGCGCACGTCGGAGACGGTCTCCAGGGCGTTGATCGTGGCCGCAACAAAATTTCGGCCCACCGAGCGTCGCGTAATGGTGCCCAGTAACGAACGCTGCGGGTCGCCGAAGCCTTCGCCGAACCGAATCGCATTGTCTTCCCGACTGGGGGCGAAGCCGTCGGGCAACCCTGGCACACTACCGTCGGCAGCTCCATTGGCCAGAAACCAACTCACGCCGTACTGAAGCTGATCATTGAGGCTAACAGTCAAGACCTGCGCCTCGATCATCACCTGCAGCGGCTCCTGGTCCAGACGCTCGATGGCCGACAGGATACCGTCGTATTCGCTGGGGGAAGCCTGGATGAGCAGCGAGTTGGTCTCCATGACAGCCGTCACCCGGACCCCGCCTTCTTCGCCGAGCGACACACTTCCGCCTCCGCCGGAGCGGTTGCTGGCGGACTGCGATTCACTGCCGCTGCCCCGGGACTGCTGGAAATCGCTGACACTCGAAGCCGAAGCGCGTTCTAGCCCCGGAGCCAGCGAACTGCGCGACTCGCGCGATCGGCTGCTGCCCCCGCCGGTGCCGAACAGGTCACCCAGGTAGCCGGCCAGGATGTCGGCCTCGAGGTTCTTGACACGGTAGACGTAGAGCCGCGCGCCGCCCTCGGCGCTGGAGCGGTCCAGGCGCTTGATCCACTTTTCGGCCTCGTCCAGATAGTGCTCGTTGGGCGTGATCACCATGATGGCGTTGAGGCGAGTGAGCGGCATGAAGCGGAACATGCCGGCCAAGGGGGTTTCGCCCTCGGCGCCGAAGACGCCCTCGAGCTCGGGTAGGAGCTCGTCGACTTCGATGCGCTCGAGATTGAAAATGCCCACCGACATGCCCTCGAGCCAGTCGACGTCGAAGGTCTCGACGATCTGCAGGTAGTTGTTCAACTCGAACTGCGTGCCTGCCAGGAACAGCAGATTACGGGCATTGTCGGCGTTGAAGACCGCGTCTTCCTTGACCCAGGGCTCGAGCATCTCGGCCATCTTGCCCGCCGAGATGTATTCCAGCGGCACGGCCAGCACCTCGTAGCCGCGGGCATTGCTGGCCGAGTCCATGCGGGGCACCAGGTTGCCGGCCACCGCCTGGGAGACGGGGACAACGTGATAGCGCCCTTCGCGCCAGATCAGCGTGGCACTATTCCAGCGCAGCAACATCTCGAGCACGCCCATGACCTGGTCGCGCTTGATCGGCTTGGCCGTGGAGAAGGTCACCTCGCCGCTCACGCCGGGCGCGATGACGTAGTTTTCCTCGAACATGTGGCCAAGGATGGCGTGGACCACCTCCTGGATGCCCTGCCCTTCGAAGTTCAGGGTGATTTCGCCATCTTCGCTCGGGGGCTCGGCACGGGGTTTCGTAGCGCTCTGATCGATGAACACGCCGGTGCCGGGATAGGTCTCGGTCTCGTCGAACTGTGCCTCCTCGCCCTCGTCGCCGGACCCGCCGAGGCGGATGCCTTCCGAATCGCCCTGGAGCGTTTCCGGGTCGATGGCGCTCTGACCGGGACGCAGACGGGTGTCGGCTTCTTCGCCGTCGCGCCCGCCCATCGAGGCGCAGCCGGAAAGCACCAGGCCGGCCAGCATGAGCATGGCGAGCACTGCTCGGTATCGGGTCAAGCTCTGTCGCATTCGTTCAGCCATTATTGTCCTGTTGTTCCTGTCTCTGTCGCGCACGTCGCTCGGCTTCGGCCCTGAGCTGGGCTCGCCGTTCGGCGACCCGCCGGCGGATTTCCTCAGCCCGGGCCCTCGCTTCCTCACTGGCCTGCCGCTGGTCGGCCGGCTGTTCGGCCTGCTGCCCCTGCGGCTGCGCATCCTGCTGCTGAGAGGCGTCGCTCGCGCCGACGGGGGGCGCCGGCGCATCGAGCCCGGCGGTGTTCACTTTCAGTTCGAGATCGGCCTGTCGCCCATCCACCGAGACGAAGCTGACCTGTCGGGCCTGAATAGCGTCCAGCTTCCAGGCCGCCTGTTCGCCCTCCAGGCTCATGCCCTCGCGCAGCACGAAGGTCTTGCCGGCCTGCTCGTCGGAAACCATGGCGAGCTTCATCTCCGGCGTGATGACGACACCGGCCAGGGCAGCCTTGAGATCCTGGACCTCTTCGACCTCTTCCTCGTCGACGGCCATCTGTTCTTCGTCGCCGGGTGCTTCGACGATCGGCAACTGGCGGTCGGAGAAGAACACCGGGCGTTCGATAATGGCCGAATAGGCGCTGAAATCCTCCAGCCCGGTCTGCGGCACGTCGACCTGCACTTCGGCCGCCTCGGTGCTGCCCTGCGGCTCGATGGCGGACAGGTCGGGACGACCCATCAACAGCGCAATCGCCCCGCCGGCAACGACCAGCACGCCGATTCCGGCGGCCAGCAGGGTGGTCAGCAGGTTGCGCTGCAGATCGAACATGCTCAGCCTTCCACCTGCTGGGAGAGGAAACCGTAGATGTCGAAGCGCACATCGAGCTGGCCGTAGCCGTTGCTGCCGCGCCGACCCGCCCGGTCGGCCGGAATTCGCTGGTTGATGATCAGGTTGTCGACGAAGATCAGCGGCACGTTGTTTTCCAGTTGATAGAGAATCCGCGTGAGGTCCGGCAGCGGGCAGTTCATGCGCACATTGACCGTCACCTGCTCGAATCGTTCAGGCTCGTCGTCGGGACGGTTGGTGGTGGAGACGATGCGGCACAGGTCGGCGTCGTCGGCCTCGCGCTGAATGATATCCCGAAGTCGGCGCGTCAGACCGGCCGCCGCGACGTTGAAGTTCGACTCGGGCAGGAACAGCGCCGAGTCCAGCCGCTCGGCCTGCAGCTCGTCGAGCTGGCCCTCCAGCTCGGGGCGGCGGGCAACGGCCGCCTTGAAGCGGGCCGCACGCTCCTCGAGCGAATTGACCTCGTCGGCCAGCTCCATGTGGCGCATCACGAACCAGTGAAAGCCCAGGAAGTAGACGGCGACCAGCACGATGACCAGCAGGCCGACGGCCAGCGGGCGGTTATTCTCCAGATCCGGCAGCAGCTGCACGCTCGCCTCCTGTGGTCTCGATTCGGGCCTCGGCGTTGAAGCGCTCGCGGCCGCTGCCGGGGTCGATGCTGACCGAGCCGCGGAATTCCGCTTCGGCCAGCAAGGCGGATTCGTTGATCAATTCGATCAGGCGCTGGGACTGGTCGGCCAGGCCCTGGATCATGAGCTCGTTGCCCCGCATCTGCATCTGCGTCAGCCAGATGTCGTCGGGCAGGATCCGGGTGACCTCGTCGAGCACCTCGACGCTGACCGGCTGACGCCGACGGCGCTCGGCCAGGAAGTTCGCAGCCGCCAGGGCATCCTGAAGTTCGCGCTGCAGGGCGAGCACCTGGTCGGCTTCGCCGCGCAGGGCGTCGACTTCGCTTTGCAGCCGATCGACCGTGCGCTGGTGAAGAAAGAGAGACTCGACCATCACCACCGCCAGCACCAGCACGAGACCGCTGGCGAGCAACCAGTTGATGCGGGCGCGGCGATAGACGTGCCGCGGACGCTCGGCCAGTGGCAGCATGTTGAAGCCTTCGCAGTCGGGATGCCCGGCGTCGCCACCCAGGCAATCGATCGCATGCGGACGGATACCGATCGCCGACAGCCGCTCGCGCAGGGCGTCCACGCGCGAGCGCGTGGCCAGGCGCAAGTCGATTTTCAGGCGGCCGTGCTCGGCGTCGCGCTCGACGATGTCGTAGTCGAAGTAGACCTGGTCAGCACTGAAGGGCGTGACCTGGTCGAGCTGGTAGCGCAGCGACTCGGTGAGATTGGACTCCACCGCCAGCGGCAGCTCGACCGGGCAGTGCAGCATGTCCTCGGGCGGCAGACACAGCCGAATCTCCGGCTGGCCGTCCTCGAAACCGCCCAGCAGTTCCTGCCAGCGATCGCGCAGCAGACCGGCATCTTCGGACGCGCCAAACGTGTCGCGCAGATCGGGCGAGTCGCCGCCGGCCCAGACCGTGAATCTGCGGTCCTCGGCCTGCGGCACGAGCCACAACTGCGGACGAGGCGGAATCATGCGTTCGCGCAGGGAGCGCGGGAACAAGCCCGCCAACTCGCCTCGCCACCACTTCAGGAACCCCGGCAGGGGCCCGGCACGGTAGCGGGCAACGACGCTGCCCCAGTATTCATTGATGGCACTCTGATTCATCGATCCTCGATATTGTCGCGCCAGCGCAGCACCCGGAAGGGTCGACCGCGCTGGTCGCCACCGAGTTCAATCGTGGCCTGTACTTCGCTCCAGGTGCCGGTATCCAGCGTCGCCCGCGAGCGAATGCTAAAGGTCCGGCCACCCCCTTGCAAGCTGACCATCGTGCCGTCCGGCAGCATCAGGGCCTGCTGGTCGCGGGGGTGAAACTGTCGCCGCTCCTCGACGAATGCAATCGCATCCTCGGCGGAAATCTCCGGGTTGGCCGCCAGCACGTCTGCCGAGGCAAAGGCCGGATTGATCCGGCCGCCCGCGTGGACGGTCAGCATCGGCTCGAGTTCCCTGAACAGATCCCAGCTCATGCCGATGACCTGTTGCAGCTCGTCGACGGAGCCAAAAGGCTGGTTGGCCGGCCCGTAAGGATACCCGGCCGCCTCGTAATCATCCACCTCTGCCCCGTAGAGCCGGGGCAGATCGTCGGGATCACGCCAATCCTCGATGGCGTCGGCCAGATGCCAGGCCTCGGTTTCGTCCATGCCGCGGGAGATGAACAGCTCCGACAGCGTCTGCGCGTCGCTGCCGTTGAGGTCGATCTTGCCGGACTCGTCGGTGATCCTGATCTCGACCTGGGCGGCGCCGAAATCGATGGTGTAGGGACGACCGTCCGGCACCCAACGGGTCTCGATGTCGGTGTTGCGCATCTCGTAGGCCGCGCGGTGAATGCCGGCCTCGGCGGCGTAGCGCGCCCGGGTCGTGTCGAACAGGAAGCGCGACTGCAGGCTCTCGGTACGCGCCAGGACCGCGTAGGTGCCCACCACGATCGTCAGCAGCACCAGGATCCACAGCACGACGATGAGAGCGATTCCTTTTTGCCGAGACCGAATGCGCATCATCGGTTCGGCGTCAACATGTCGCTGGCCCTTCGAATCTGACGAGCGGAGCGCGTTGCCTCTCGCGTATCCACCATCACCGGCGCTATCAAGTCGGGCCAGACCAGGCCGCGCTCGGATTCCAGGTCCAGCAGCACGCCAACGGCCAACGGCAGGCGCTCGGTTTCTTCCCAGAAGTCGATCCAGAAGGTCTCGCCGGTTTCCGGATCGAAGTCGAGGAAGATGAACTCACCGTCGCCAACGTCTTCCATCAGCACGCGCCCGTCGGTGGTGTCTTCCAGGGCACCGTCCTCGTAACCGTTGAGCATGGCGTAGTAGTAAACCAGCTCGAGCCCTTCGGAACCCCGCTCGAGGCTGAGCTCCTGCACATAGGGCCCGCCGTAGCTGAGATAGCCCGGCATGGGCGAGACGAAGCGGACATGATCACGATCACCTTCGAAGCGAACGATCTCGCCGTCCTCGAATTGCTCGATGATGAGCGCGCGCGACTGCATGAGCTGGCGCCGCACGAACTGCTGCACCACGCGCAGACGATTGGTCTGCTCGATGACCTCCTCGCCGGAGTTGGTCGCGCGCACGCTGGCGCGAAAGCCGCCGTAGGCCATGGCCATGATGATCGACACCAGCGCGATGGCCAGCAGCACCTCGATGAGGGTAAAGCCGCCCTGTCGGCGACGCCTACAGGGCGTCCCGGACCCCGATCCGGGACCTTCCTGAACGCGCCGTGCCGGCCCAACGCGGGATCCGCTGCCTGAAACCCGACGCCACGCCCTCATGGCCGCGGCCCGCCGCCCATCTGCATCTGGCGCTCTTCCCAGTAGATATCGACCGAGCGCAGGGTTTCGAAAACGGCCTGACGCCGACCCTCGCCCCACTCGACCGTCAGGCGCACGTGGTAGAGCGCGATCGGCAATTCGTCCTGCGTATCCAGACCACGCTCGTCGACGACTTCGGTTTCGTTGATTTCCATGGTCCAGTCGTAGGTGTCGTCGAAACTGCCCTGGCTGACGCCCGGCTCGATCATGCCTTCCAGGCCGAGCACGTCGAGCTTGGACTGGGCCCACAGCGCCGCCTGCGTGTACTCGCCGGACAGGCGCGTATTGCCCACCGAGGTCGAAAGCACCTGCAGGACCACGCCGAACAGCAACGCAAACACCATGAAGGCCGCCATCACCTCGATCAGCGTAAAGCCATCCTGCCGGCTCCGCCGGCAGGATGTCCCGGACCCCGATCCGGGACCTTCCCGACGCACCCCCGCAGACACTCGAAGCCCCGATCCGGGACCCGCCTGAATGGAACGGCGATCAAGCATCGTCGGCCACCTGCTCGAGACTGACCTCGCCGGTCAGCCAGGAGACCTCGACCTTCCAGGTGCGCTGGTTGGCCAGCAACTCGACGAAGCCGCCCGTCGATGCACCGTCGGGATAAAAGCGGATACCGCCGGCGTTCTCGCCGGTCAGTTCCGAGCGCGCCGTCTCGATGGTGATGTCGAGGCCCTCGGGGATCTGAACGGGCTCGCGGCCCGCGGCCGTCCAGGTCCTGGCGTCGGCATCGACGTGAAACACCTGCTGCTGGCGCTGGATGATGGCCTGGCCGCGGGTGTGGCGGATGCCGGCGACGATCTCACGCGATGCGTTGCGGATCTCCGCGCCCTCGATGGAGCGACTGACCGAAACACCCACCACGGCGAACAGCATCGACACGATCAGCATCACGACCATCAGCTCGAGAAGGCTGAATCCACCCGCGCGAAGGCCCGGCAGCCATTTCATCGATGCCCACCCCTGAAACCTGATACCTGAAACCTGAACCCTTGTCTCAAGTCAGTCCCAGCTGGTGATGTCGGCGTTGGCGCCCTCACCCCCGGGCGAGCCATCGGCGCCATGGGACCAGATGTCGTACGAACGATGCTGGCCGGGATAACGGTACTGGTAGGCGTTCTCCCACGGATCGTTGAGATTCGACTCGTTGATGTAGGGACCGTTCCAGTTGCTGGCGCTGCTGGGCTTGTCGACGAGCTGGCGCAGCTCTTCCGGCGGCCGGCCGTTGTCCAGGTAGTATTCGTCGACGGCCATGGAAATGCGCTGCACTTCGGCAGCGGCCGCCTTGAGCTTGGCGTCTTCGCCGCGTTCGAGCACGTTGGGCACGACCAGGCCGGCGATCAGCCCGAGAATCATCAGCACGACGAGCAGCTCGATCAGCGAGAAGCCGGCGCTGTTACGTATAGTGTTCATTTTTCAGTTTCCTCCGACCCCTTCGGGCCCTGGTTTTCATTTACCGAATATTTGCGGCCCTCAGGCCACCATTTCGTTGATGCCGAGGATGGCCACCAGCACCGACATGACGATCACGCCGATCAGCACGGCCAGGCCGAGCGTCAGCCCCGGGACCAGCAGCGCCATGAGCCGGTCGATGGTCGTGCGGACCTCACGGTCGTAGGTGTCGGCCACCTTCAGCAGCATTTCGTCGAGCTTGCCGGTCTCTTCGCCGACATTGACCATCTGCAGCGCCAGGCGCGGGAAATTGTCGTTCGCCGCCAGCGCACGGGCCATGGGGGTGCCGGTCTTGACCTGCTTGGCCGCTTCGGCCACGTCGTCTGCCAGCACCGTATTACTCATGACATTCTTGGCGATGGAAAGTGCCGACAGGATCGGCACGCCGTTGACCAGCAGCGTCCCCGCCGTTCGTGCCAGGCGGGCGGTTTCCATCTTGGCGATGACGTCGCCGATACCCCTCATGTGCAGGAAGCGAGCATCCCACTTGCGGCGCGAGGCCGGGCGACGCATCTGGCCACGAAACCACAGCAGCACCACGATGAACGCGCCGATCATCGCCCACCAATAATTCTGAAGCGCATTGCCCACCGCCAAAACGATCTTGGTGAGCAGCGGCAGCTCGGCCCCGAATTCCTCGAACATCGGCGTGAACTGCGGAATGACGTATCCCATCAGCAGGATCAGCGAGGCAATGGCCAAAACCACCAGCAAGGCCGGATAGATCATCGCGGAGATGACCGAGTCCTTGAGTTCCTTCGAGCGCTCGAGGTACTCGGCCATGCGCGAGAGCGTCTGGTCGAGCGAACCGCCGATTTCGCCGGCCCGCACCATGTTGATGTAGAAACGCGAGAACACGCCGTGGCGTTCTTCCAGGGCTTCGGACAATGAACCGCCCTCGCGCACCCGGTTGCGGATCTTCTCGACGGTGTCCTGGACGCGCTCGTTTTCGGCCAGCTCGGCCAAAATGCCCAGCGAGCGGTCGAGCGGCAGGCCGGCGCTCAGCAGCGTGGCCAACTGCTGGGTCACGTCGCCGATCTCGCCCTGTTTGAGCCCGCGCCGGCCGCGCAGCAGGGTCGAGAGCCGGAAGCCGGAGCCGACCTCCTTGGCCGAGACCGGGATATTCCCCGACTCCTGAAGATGGGCGATCACGAGGTCCTTGCTGGGCGCGTCCATCTCGCCCGTCATGGTCTCGCCGGCAGGCGTCACGGCCTTGTACTCGAACAAAGGCATGGCCCTAGGCTTCCTGCGTCACGCGAAGGACTTCCTCGGCCGAGGTAATGCCCTGCAGCGCCTTCTTCAGACCGTCCTCGTACATCGTGCGCATGCCCTCGGCCCGCGCCTGCTTCTCGATCTCGGTCGAGGTGGCGTGCTTCATGACCATACGCCGAATTTCTTCCGTGAGAACCAGTAGCTCGTGGATGCCGGTCCGCCCGCGATACCCAGTGGGACTGGCTTCCGAGCTGCCGGGGCGATACAGCCGGATCGGGCGCTCGTCGGTCAGGCGGTCCAGGCCGAGTTCATCGATCATCTCCGGCAGCACTTCGTAGGACTCGGCCGTTGCGGCATCCAGCCGACGCACCAGGCGCTGGGCCATGATGGCGTTGACCGTCGAGGTCAGCAGGTAATCCTCCACGCCCATGTCGATCATTCGCGTCACGCCGCCGGCGGCGTCGTTGGTGTGCAGGGTCGAGAGCACCAGGTGACCGGTGAGTGCGGACTGGATGGCGATCTTGGCCGTCTCGAGGTCGCGCATCTCCCCGATCATGATCACGTCGGGGTCCTGGCGGACAATGGAGCGAAGGGCCCGGGCGAAGTCCAACCCGATGGAAGACTTGGCCTGAATCTGGTTGACGCCTTCGAGCTGGTATTCGACCGGATCTTCGACCGTGATGATCTTGCGTTCGGGCGTATTGAGCTTCGACAACGCGGTATAGAGCGTGGTCGTCTTGCCCGAGCCGGTCGGGCCGGTCACCAGGATGATGCCGTGGGGGACTTCGAGTTCGTGCACGAAGCGATCCTGCACGTCCTCGGCGAAACCCAGGCTGGAGAAATCCAGCACCACGGCTTCGCGGTCGAGAATACGCATGACCACCGACTCGCCGTGCGCCGTGGGCACGGTCGAGACACGCAGGTCGAGCTCCTTGCCGCCGACGCGGTGCATGATGCGACCGTCCTGCGGCAGGCGGCGCTCTGCGATGTTGAGCCGGGCCATGATCTTCACGCGCGAAATGACCGCGGCGGTCGATCGCGCCGGCGGCGCCTCGACTTCCTGCAGCACGCCGTCGATCCGATAGCGCACCTTCAGGCGGTTCTCGAAGGGTTCGATGTGGATGTCGGAGGCGCGCGATTCGACCGCGCGCTGGAGAATCAGGTTGACCAGGCGGATGACCGGCGCTTCGGAAGCCAGGTCGCGCAGGTGCTCGACGTCTTCCTCGTCCTCGCCGCCGCCGCCTTCGCCGCCCAGGTGCTCGGCGATCTGGCCCATGGCCGACTTGCCGCCGCCGAAATAGCGCTCGATGGTGTTGTCGATCTCGGAAGTCACGCCCACGCGCGGCTTGACCTCACACCCGGTGGCCATACCCAGGGCCCGCAGCGCGAACTCGTCACAGGGATCGGCCATCACCACTTCCAGGACGTCGTCGTCCATGCGAACGGGCACCAGGTGCTGCTGCTTCATGTAGCGCACCGACACGGACTCGATCTGCGGCGCGGTCTCCGGATAGTCCTTCTCGGTGACCATCGGAATCTCGAGCAGCTCCGACTGGGCGCGGGCCAGGTCGCGCTCGGACACCAGGCCGAGGCGCACGAGCAGCGTCAGCAGGTTGCCGCCGTGCTGTTCACGGTAGGCCTTGGCGCGCTGCAGATCTTCCTCGCGTAGCCGCTCCTGCTCGATCATCAGCCGGCACAACTCGGCGGCTCGGTCCTCGAGGTGGTCGCCGATGCTCGGCAGAAGCTCGGTGTCGTCGGTAGCGGTCAGCGGTTCAGTTTCCATACTCACGTCTCAAACAGACAGCCCGGGGCTGCTTCGGTTCATCGATGCCGGCTGTCGACCAGCTGCTCGATGAACGGGCGGTTCATCAGGATCCAGGCGGCAATCGGGATCACGCCGGGGAACATCAGGTACCCCAGCTGGTAACACAAGGCGATGGTCGTCGCCGACAAATCGGTCGACTGGACGGCGGCGGCGGCCTGCGGCCCCATCAGGAACGCCAGGTCGCGCCAGACCTCCCAGAACACACCCCAGGTCGTGACCAGGGTGACCACGGCGAAGCCGATAAGCAGCTGCACCAGGCGGCGCAGGCCACGCATGGGCGTGGCCATGATGAGCCCGAACAGCAAGGCCAGGCCCCAGGCGTAAATCATCGGGTTGATATCCAGGTTCAGCGCAGCAGTCCGGCCGTCGACCTGCTGCGGCATGATGACGAGGGTCTGGACCTCGAAACGGAAGCCCAACTGCACGACCTGCTCGAAGATATCCGGGAACATCCCGGCCAGCAACCACTCCACCAGCCTGGAGGTCGGAAACATCAGTCCGCTGGCCATGAAGAACCACAGGAAAAAGCCCAGCGGCAGGAAGAGCGCGGCCAGGATGAACATCTCCTTGACCGGATTCTTGCCCTGCTCGTCCGCTCCCGCGGCGGCTTCCTTTCGCTGTTTGTCTTGGTTCATCGCTTCAACCACTCACTCCAGCCATGACCGTGCATTGTGAAACATCTTCATCCAGGGGGAAAGCTCTCCCCACTCGGCGGGCGCCCAGGAGAAGTTGACCCGCCTGAGGAGACGCTCGGGGTGCGGCATCATCACGGTGACCCGACCGGTGGTGCTGCTCAGGCCGGTAATACCCTCGGGCGACCCGTTGGGATTGGCCGGATAGCGCTCGGCGGCGCTGCCGTCGGCCTGGACGTAGCGCATGGCGACCGGCGCCGCGGCCACTGACCGGTCCCCGAACTCCGCCCGACCCTCGCCGTGAGCCGTCACCACCGGCAGGCGCGAACCGGCCATGCCGGCGAAGAACAGCGAGGGACTGTCCTCGACGGCGACCTGGCTGAGGCGCGCCTCGAACTGGCGGGAGCGATTGACCACGAAATCCGGCCAGCTGTCCGTGCCCGGAATGATCTCCCGCAACGCCGAAAGCATCTGGCAGCCGTTGCAGACTCCCAGCGCGAAGCGGCCGGAATCTTCGAAGAAGGCCTTGAACGCGTCGCGCAGGGAATCATTGAACAGGATCGAACGCGCCCATCCCTGACCGGCGCCGAGCACGTCGCCGAAGGAGAAGCCGCCGCAGGCGGCGATCCCATGAAAGTCGCCGAGCGACTGTCGGCCGCTTTCGAGATCGCTCATGTGCACGTCGACGGCTTCGAATCCGGCCGACATGAAGGCCTGGGCCATCTCGCGCTGGCCGTTCACGCCCTGCTCGCGCAGGATGGCGACGCGCGGCCGCGCGCCGGCGTTGACCGCCACCGGCGCGGGCGGCTCGAAAGTGAGGTCGGCCACCAGGCCCGGCGCGTCGATCTGCTGGACGGC
Source organism: Wenzhouxiangella sp. (assembly GCA_036351755.1). GTDB lineage: Bacteria > Pseudomonadota > Gammaproteobacteria > Xanthomonadales > Wenzhouxiangellaceae > Wenzhouxiangella. Next base: position 12,285 of record JAZBPT010000264.1, read on the forward strand.
CCGGTATTCCTCGTCGGCGCAATCGGGATGATCACGCAGGCGCTGCATGCGATAGCTGGTCTCCGACCAGCGCGCTGCCAGCTCCGACAACTCACGCGTGACCAGGCTACGGGTTCCCGCCACGATTTCGAGCGCGGTGCCCGCCACCACCTCGCCGATGAACGAAGCCCGCCCGGAGAGACCGGCATCGGCAAGCGCCGTCTCGACCCTGCCGACTTCGGCCTCCGGAACCTGCAGGACGAGACCGAGTTCCTCGTTGAACAGGGCAGCCATCGGATCGGCCTCGTCCTCGCCCAGGTCGATGCGCAGGCCGCAGCGGCCGGCGAGAGCCATTTCGAGCAGGGTCGTGAACAGACCACCGTCTGATCGATCATGGCAGGCCAAGACGCGCCCCTCGGCGACCAGGCCCTGCACCGCGGTAAAGGCCGACTTGAGCTCGCCGGGTTCGTCGACATCGGGGACCGGCCCGAGCTGACGCGAAAACACCTGGGCAAGGGCCGACCCGCCGAGGCGCTGGCGCCCCAGATCGATCAGCAGCAAGCGGCTGCCCTCATCACGCGCAAGCTGGGGCGTCAGGTGGCTGCGCACATCGGGCACGGGGGCAAAACCGGAGACGATCAGAGACACGGGCGCGGTCATGCGCTGCGCCGTGTCACCGTCCTGCCAGACCGTCTGCATGGACAGGGAGTCCTTGCCGACCGGAATGGACAGATCCAGTTGCGGGCACAGGGCGGCCACCGCCTCGACGGCCGCGCGCAGCGCGGCGTCCTGCCCGGGCGCGCCGGCAGCTGCCATCCAGTTGGCCGACAGTTTGATATGGGAGGGATCCCGGACCCGGACGCCGGCGAGGTTGGTCAGCACCTCGCCCACGGCGACGCGGGCGGCAGCGGCCGAGTCGTGAACGGCCAGGGGCGTGCGCTCGCCCATCGCCATCGCCGTGCCGGCACAGCCGCTGTAGTCGAGAAGCGTGATCGCACAATCGGCAACGGGCACCTGGTGCGGCCCGACCATCTGGTCGCGCACGCTCAAGCCGCCCACCGTTCGATCGCCGATGGTGATCAGGAACTGCTTGCTGCCCACCGCGGGCAGCGCGAGGACGCGGTCGATGGCATCGCCGAGGGAGACGCCGTCGAGCACCTCGGTCTCGAGCGCGTGGTGCACGGTGACCGCATCCCGGTGCATCTTCGGCGGCTTGCCGAGCAGCACTTCCAGGGGCATGTCCACGGCCGGACGCTTCCCGAGCCGGTCGGCGAGCAGCAGGCGACCGTCATCGCTGGCCTCGCCGACGTCCGCCCAGGGACAGCGCTCGCGCTCGCAAAGGGCGGCAAAGCGCTCCAGGTCCTCCGGGGCGACCGCCAGCACGTAGCGCTCCTGTGCTTCGTTGCACCACAGTTCCATGGGCGAGAGCGCGGGATCGTTGGTGGGGATTTCACGCAGTTCCAGCCGGCCGCCCACCCCACCGTCGTGGAGAAGTTCGGGAAGCGCGTTGGAAAGTCCGCCGGCGCCGACATCGTGGATCGATTTGATCGGATTGCGCTCGGCCTGCATCCAGCAGCGGTCGATCACCTCCTGGGCGCGGCGCTGCATCTCGGGGTTGCCGCGCTGCACCGAAGCGAAATCGAGCTCCGCGTCGGACTGCCCCGAAGTCATCGAGGAAGCCGCGCCGCCGCCGAGGCCGATCAACATGGCCGGACCGCCCAGCACGATGATGCGGTCACCGGCCGCCAGCGGCTGCTTGTGGGTCAGCCCTTCGGCGATCATGCCGCTGCCCCCGGCGATCATGATGGGTTTGTGATAACCCCAAAGTCGCTCGTCGATGCGGGCGCTGAAGGTCCGGAAGTAACCGAGCAGGGCCGGCCGGCCGAATTCGTTGTTGAAGCGCGCGGCACCGATGGGCCCGTCGCGCATGATCTCCAGCGCCGAGGCCAGCCGTTCCGGCTCGGCCGGGGCCGTCTCCCAGGGCTGGGCCCAGCCCGGAATGCGCAGATCGGAGACGGAAAAGCCGCACAGCGCCGCAATCGGACGGGCACCCCGCCCCGTCGCGGCCTCGTCGCGGATTTCGCCGCCCGAGCCCGTGGCCGCGCCCGAGTCGGGCGAAATGGCCGTGGGGTGGTTGTGCGTCTCGACCTTGATTTGGATATGGGCGCGGCCGGGGCGGCCGGTGTAGATCGGCTGCTCCCCGTGGGTGGTCAGAAACTCGACGTCGAAGCCCTCGATCACCGCTGCGTTGTCGTCGTAGGCGACCAGGGTTCCGGCCGGCGTTGCGGCGTGCGTGCTGCGGATCATTCCGAACAGCGAACCGTCCACGGGAAGGCCGTCGACGCTCCAGCTGGCATTGAAGATCTTGTGCCGGCAGTGTTCGGAGTTCGCCTGGGCGAACATCATCAGTTCGGCGTCGCTGGGATCCCGCCCCATGCGATCGTAGGCATCGACGAGGTAGTCGATCTCGTCGTCGCTGAGCGCCAGACCGAGTTCGTCGTTCTGGAATTTCAGGGTGCTGGCCGCGTCCGCTGCGAGTCGGATCACCGAGAGCGGCGCGGGCGGGCGTTCGCGGAACCAGTCGTCGAGGTCGCCAAGATCCTCGACCAAGACCTGGGTCATACGATCGTGGAGCAGGCGCCGGGCGCTCTTTGAAAGATCGGCGGACGCACTACCCTGAAACTCGAACAGCGTGGCGTGCTCCAGGCGGGCCAGACTCGCAAGGCCGCAGCGCCGCAGAATGTCACCGGCCTTGCTGGCCCAGGGTGTGACCGTGCCGGGCCGGGGAACGACCAGGAGCTGGTTCGGACTCAGCGACTCGCCGTCAAAGGGTCGGGCCGACAGCAGGGAGAGCAGTCGATCGCGCTGCGGCTGCTCCGGCAGCTGCTCGGCATCGATAAGGAACAGTTCCCGGGCCGTGACGCGGATCTCGCGCTCTTCGAGCGCTGAGATTCGGGTGGCGAGCCGGGAAAGACGAAACGGCGGCAGCGAGTCCCTGCCGAGCAGGACGATCATGCGTGACCCCGCGAGAACGCTCAAGTGAGCGCGACATTATAGGCCACAGAATGCCCGGACCGGCAGAGCGGTCCGGGTCGGGATGCCTACTCGGCCGACGAGCGGGCCTTGGCCAGATTGTCCAGTCGCTGGCGGAGCTGCCTGGGCGGCACGTAGCCGGGAATCATCTCGCCATTGGGCGTCATCATCGAAGGCGTGCCGGTCACGCCAAGCGACTGGCCCAGGCGATACTGCTCTTCGACCGGGTTTTCGCACTTGGCTTCCGGGGGCTGCTGGCCAGACTTGGCGGTATTCATCGCGCTCTGGCGGTCGTCCGAGCACCACACCGAGACCATCGTGTTGAAAGTTTGCGAATCGACGCCGCCGCGAGGGAAAGCCAGGTAGTTGATACGGATTCCTTCGTCGATGTATTCGTCGATCTGCTCGTGAAGACGGCGGCAGTAGCCGCAGTCGGTATCCGTGAACACCATCAGCTCGTAGTCCGCATCTTCCGGACCGAAGGACACCATTTGCGATTCATCCAGGTCATTCAGCTTTTCGCGGCGCAACACGGACTTTGCCGCGTCGGTGAGGTCGGTCTGCGTTTCCAGGTCGATCAGGCGTCCCTGCATGAGATAGCGACCGTCTTCGCTCATGTAGATGATTTCATTGTTGAGCTGGACTTCCATGACGCCGTCTACAGGCGATTCGGCGATAGCCAGTGTTTCGACTTCGGGCACCAGGGCGCGTACCCGTTCTTCGATCGCCTGCTTGTCGGCGGCCGAAACCGGCGCCACGAAGGCGAGTGCGAGCAACGAAACCACTCCTGAAAAAATCCTCATTCTTCACTCCTCGGAAACAAAACTTGTCGTGCGGCACATTCAGACCGTCAAATGATAGCCGAGTGCCGCGGCCTGTTCATTGGAACACGCCGGATGGCACAAGTTTCACCCAATTAGCCCCTTGGATGGTGCCGCTGGTGCAGGGATTTGAGTCGCGCTCTCGAGAGATGCGTGTAGATCTGGGTCGTTGCCAGGTCCGCGTGGCCCAGCAGCATCTGGACGACACGGAGGTCGGCGCCATTATCCAGGAGATGGGTCGCGAAGGAATGCCGCAGGCGATGAGGATGGACTGCATCGCGGATTCCGGCGCGTTGGGCGAGCTGACGGATCCGGGCCCAGATTGCCTGGCGGGAAAGCGCGCGCCCGCTCTTGGAAACGAACAACCAGTCGCCAAGCGGTTTGAGACTCGAGCGAACCCTGAGCCAGGCTTCGATGGCTTCGATGGCGACCCGACCAAGCGGCACGAGCCGCTCGCGCCCGCCCTTGCCGAGCACACGGATGACGCCCTGACCGAGATTCATCCTCGACAGGGTCAGCGTCGCAAGCTCGGAGACCCGCATACCCGTGGCGTAAAGCGTTTCGAGCAAGGCCCTGTCGCGCAGGGCAAGCGGTGAATCACCGGCGGGCGCGGCGAGGAGCGCCTCGACTTCGCGCGGGGTCATGGTGCCCGGCAATGGACGGGGCCGACGGGGACCTTCGAGGTCGAGCATCGGATCCTCTGCGACGACCCGCTCCCGCAGGCCCCAGGCGAAGAATTGCCGCAGGCAGGAAAGCTGTCGGACGATGCTGCTCGTGCTGTCGCCCGCGCGCATTCGCGCGGCGAGAAATTCGAGCACATCGGCCCGGGTCAGCTGTTCGACGGGAGCGGAAACACGGGCCAGGAAGCCGGCAAGGTCGTGACGATAGGCTTCGGCAGTTGCCGGGGCTATGCCGCGCTCGGCCCAGAGCGAATC
>JAZBPT010000265.1:0-3641 GCA_036351755.1 Wenzhouxiangella sp.
ACGTCGATGGCGGTCGAGGTCTTGTCCTGGTATTCGATCTCGGCCTCGGCCAGGGCCGAGCCGCAGTCGAAGCACCAGTGCACGGGCTTGACGCCGCGCTTGAGGTGGCCGCGCTCGACGATCTTCGACAGCGCGCGCAGCATGTCGGCCTCGTACTTGAAGTCCTTGGTGGCGTAGGGATGGTCCCAGTCGCCCAGACCGCCCAGGCGCTTGAAGTCCTCGCGCTGGTTGTCGATCTGCTTCTCGGCGTACTCGCGGCACTTCTGCCGGAAGGTGGCCGCATCCACTTTCTGCCCGACCTTGCCGACCTTCTTCTCCACCTGCAGCTCGATGGGCAGGCCGTGGCAGTCCCAACCCGGCACGTAGGGCGCGCGGTAGCCTGCCAGCAGCGCCGAGCGCACCACGAAGTCCTTGAGGATCTTGTTGACCGCGTGCCCGATGTGGATGTCGCCGTTGGCATACGGCGGGCCGTCGTGCAGCACGAAGGTCTCGCGACCCTTCGTCGCCTCCTGGATGCGCTCGTAGAGGCCGTCGGCATACCACTGCTCGAGCATGTTCGGCTCGCGCTGGGCAAGCGAGGCCTTCATGGGGAAAGCGGTCTTGGGCAGGTTGATGGTGTCTTTGTAATCCACGGGGAATCTAGGCTTCAGGTTTCAGGTTTCAGGGTTCAGGTTTCAGGGCCGCGCGTGCCCGCGCGGCATCCCGCTCCATTTGCTTCGTCATCGCTTCGAGGTCGTCGAAGTGCTCTTCGTTGCGGATGAACTCCACGAACTCGACCTCGAGATGCTTGCCGTACAGGTCGCCATCGTAATCGAACAGGTGCACTTCGAGCAGCCAGTCGGCGCCGCCGAGCACCGGGCGTCTTCCCAGGCTGGCCACGCCCGGGTGCGAGTCCAGGCCGTCACCGGTCACGCGCACGGCGAGGATCCCCGACAGGGCCGGCGGATCCGGTGGGCGGATGTTGACCGTGGGAAAGCCCAGGTCGCGGCCCAGCGAACGGCCGCGCAGCACCCGCCCGGAAATCCGGTAGGGCCGGCCCAGCAGGCGCTCGGCCTCGGCCAGGTCGCCCTCGAACAGCGCCGTGCGGATGCGCGTCGAGGAAATTCGCTCCTCGCCGTCGGCCACCGCCTCGACACGCTCGACGGTGAAGCCGTAGCGCGGCCCGAGTTTTTCGAGCATGGCCACGTCGCCCGCCGCCCGCGAGCCGAAGCGGAAATCCGCGCCGACGACCACGCGCTCGGCGCGCGCGCCGCGCACCAGCACGTCGCGCACGAAGCGCTCCGGGCTCTGGCGGGCGAATTCGGCGTTGAAGCGCAACATGAACATCAGTTCCAGGCCGTAGTCGCGGGTCAGGCGAATCTTGTCGCGCACGTTCAGCAGTCGCGGCTGCGGCGAATCCGGCTTGAAGAAGGTGGCCGGCAGCGGCTCGAAACACATCAGCGCGGGCAACAGCTTGCCGGCGCCGCCCCGGGCGGCGTCGATCAGGGCCTGGTGGCCGCGGTGCAGACCGTCGAAATTGCCCACCGCCACCGAGGTGGCGGGCAGCTTGTCGCGGTCGGGATTGAAGTGTCTGACGAGTCGCATGGCAAGCGACGGATTCTACCGTCTTTTGGCGCCCGAAGCGCGCAGTCTAAGGCGTTTGCGGGCGGGCCAGGTGCCGGGGCCGTAACCCGGTCCCCATCAACACGAGCGCATAGACCGCCGCACCGGCGCCGATCACGCCGGCGATCGCGCCGACCCGCCACATCGTCGCAGCCTCGAGCCAGCGCTCGATCTCGGGCTGCAACCACTGCAGCGCCAGGGCCATGGTCAGGCAGCCGGCGGCGACCTGCGCCACCCTGCGCCAGGGCAGGCGCGGCGTCAGCGACTCGTGCTGCAGGCCGCGCCACAGCAGCGAGGCGTTGATCCAGCCCGAAACGCTGGAAGCCAGGGCCAGCCCGGCGTGGGCGCCGGGATGATCGGAGAGCATGGCCAGGAAACCACCCGTGTAGTCGCCTCCGGCCAGCCACTGCGCGATGGCGACCACGAAGACCACGTTCAGCCCCATGTTGGCGACCAGGGCGATCACGGCCACCTTGACCGGCGTCTTCGTGTCCTGACGGGAAAAGTAGGCCGGGGCCAGGATCTTGACGCCGATGAAGGCCGGCAGCCCCAGGCAGTAGGCCAGCAGGGCCCAGGCCGCCATGGTCGCGTCGCGGTCGGTGAAGGCGCCGTGGTGGAAGAGCGTGATCACCAGGGGCTCGGCGACCATCGCCAGGCCGACGGCGGCCGGCAGGGCGATGATCAGGCCCAGGGTCACCGCCCAGTCGAGAACGGCCCGGTACTGCTCGCGGCCGTTGCGGGCGTGCAGCGACGAGAGCGTGGGCAGGATGACGACCGACAGCGCCACACCGAACATGCCCAGCGGAAACTCCATCAGCCGGTCGCCGTAGTACAGCCAGGCCAGGGAGCCGGAGGCCAGCAGCGAGGCAAAGAAGACGTCGAACAGCAGGCTGACCTGCGCCACCGAGGAACCGAACAGGGTCGGCACCATCAGCTTCATGATGCGCCGCACCCCCGAGTGCCGGAAATCCGGCTTTGGAAATGGCAACACGTCGTGCCGCGCCAGCACGGGCAGCTGCACCGCCAGTTGCAGGATGCCGGCGGCCAGCACGCCCCAGGCCAGCGCCTTGACCGGTTCGTCGAACATCGGGCTGAAGGCAACCGCCGCGGTGATCAGCGCGATGTTGAGCAGGGCCGGCGTGAGCGCCGGCAGCGCGAACTTGCCCAGGGTGTTGAGGATGCCGCCGGCCAGCGCGGTCAGCGCGATGAACAGCAGGTAGGGGAAGGTCACCCGCAGCATGTCGGTGGCGAGCTGGAATCGCTCGGGGTCGTCCAGGAAGCCGGGTGCGAACAGCGTGACCACCCAACCGGAGGCGAACACCCCCAACCCCGTGACCACGAGAAGCACGGCCAGCAGGCTGCCGGCGGTCGCGTCGATCAGGGACTTGAGGCTGGCATGGTCGTGCTTTTCGCGATACTCGTTGAGCACCGGCACGAAGGCCAGCGAGAACGAGCCCTCGGCGAAAAGACGACGCAGGAAGTTGGGAATCTTGAAGGCGAAGACGAAAGCATCCATCGCCGGCCCCGCCCCGAACCAGCGCGCCAGAACCACGTCGCGCACGAAGCCCAGCACGCGCGAGACCAGCGTCATGGAGCTGAACGAAAACAGACTCCGCATCAACGCCACGGCACGACCCTCCCGACTGGCCGGGCAAGGCCGCAAGCGCCCGCCCGGAACCCCGAACCCGGAACCCTGAACCCCACGCGCGCAATACGCGCGCGCCCTTGACTCCCGCCCGCCTTCGCCCGATAATACCCGGCTTGATTAAACACTGATCGTATTTTCTTAGGAGATTCCAAGTGGCCAATAGCGTATCCGCCCGGAAGCGTGCCCGCCAGGCCGAGAAGAATCGGCAGCATAACGCCTCGCAGCGCTCCTACGTGCGCACCAAGATCAAGCAGGTGCTGCGCGCCATCGAGTCGGGCGACAAGAACGCCGCCGAGGAAGCCTACAAGTCGGCCGTGCCGGCCATCGACAGTTCCGTGTCGAAGGGCATCATGCACGCCAACAAGGCCGCCCGCCACAAGTCGCGGCTGAA
>JAZBPT010000266.1:0-3873 GCA_036351755.1 Wenzhouxiangella sp.
ACCGCCGTGGTCACGAAGATGCTCGGCGGCGACCGCGACGACGTGGTCAACGCCGTCAGCCAGGCCTGGATCGACGGCGGCGCGCTGCGCACCTACCGCCACGCCCCCAACACCGGCCCGCGCAAGAGCTGGGCGGCGGGTGACGCCTGCCGTCGCGCCGTGCAGCTGGCCCTGATCACCCTCAAGGGCGAGATCGGCTACCCCTCGGCCCTGACCGCCAAGGGCTGGGGCTTCCAGGACGTGCTGTTCAAGGGCAACGACCTGGTGCTGGAACGCAAGCTGGGCAGCTACGTGATGGAACAGGTGCTGTTCAAGATCTCCTTCCCGGCCGAGTTCCACGCCCAGACCGCCGTGGAATGCGCTTACAAGCTGCATGACGAGGTTAAGGATCGGCTCGACGAAATCGAGCGGATCGAACTCGAGACCCAGGAAGCGGGTTGCCGCATCATTGACAAGACCGGCCCGCTCAACAACTACGCCGACCGCGACCACTGCCTGCAGTACATGGTCGCCGCGCCGCTGATCTTCGGGAAACTGACCGCCGACTCCTATACCGACGAGGTGGCCGCCGATCCGCGCATCGACGAACTGCGCGAGAAGATGACGGTCAAGGAGAACCCGCGTTTTACCGAGGAGTACTTCGACGCCGACAAGCGCGCGATCGGAAACTCGGTGCAGGTGTTCTTCACCGACGGTTCGAGCACCGACAAGGTCTCCATCGACTACCCCGTCGGCCACCGCCGCCGCCGCGAGGAAGGCATTCCGCTGCTCGAGGACAAGTTCGCCCGGGCCATCGCCGGACAGCTGTCGGCGCGCAAGGCGGGCGCCATCATGGCCGCGACCGAGCAGTTCGACTCGCTCAAGGCCATGGCGGTGCCGGCATTCACCGCGCTGTGGTCGCTGGACTGACCTTCGGGGCAAGTGTCACGACGAAAAAGGCCGCCTCACCGGGCGGCCTTTTTCGTTCTATTGGCGGCACTCCCCGCGAATCAGCCGTGGTAGCTCGTGACCCGCTCGACCTCGTTGCGCGAGCCCAGGATGACCGGCACGCGCTGGTGCAGTTCTTCGGGCTCGATTTCGAGGATGCGTTGCGTGCCGGTGGACGCCGCCCCGCCGGCCTGTTCGACGATCATGGCCATCGGATTGGCCTCGTACATCAGGCGTAGCTTGCCGGCCTTGCCCTGGGCGCGGATGCGCCGATCGCAGGGATACATGAAGATGCCGCCGCGGGTGAGGATGCGGTGAACCTCGGCGACCATCGAGGCGACCCAGCGCATGTTGAAGTTCTTGCCCCGAGGGCCGTCCTCGCCGGCCAGGCATTCGTCGATGTAGCGGCGGACCGGATCGTCCCAGTGGCGCTGGTAGGAGGCGTTGATGGCGAATTCCTTCGTGTCGGCGTCGATGGTCACGTTCTCGCGCGTGAGCAGGAACTCGCCGATGTCGCGATCGAGGGTGAACATGCTCACGCCCTCGCCGGTGGTCAGCACCATCATGGCCGATGGCCCGTACAGGCAGTATCCGGCGGCCACCTGCTCAGTGCCGGGGCGGAGAAAATCGGCCTCGGTGGGCTCGGCGGCGTCGTCGGGCGCCTTCAGGATCGAGAAGATCGTGCCGACCGACACGTTGACGTCGATGTTCGAGGAGCCGTCGAGCGGGTCGCACAGCAGCAGGTAGCGGCCGCGGCGCTCGGCGGTCATCGGATGGATGCCTTCCATCTCCTCGGAAGCCAGGGCGGCGATGTGCCCGTTGTGCTCGAGGGCCTCGATCATGATCTCGTTGGAGATCACGTCGAGCTTCTTCTGTTGCTCACCCTGGACGTTTTCGCTCTCGGCGCTGCCGAGCACGTTGACCAGCGCGCCCTTGTCGACCAGGGCGGCGATCTTCTTGCAGGCCACGGAGACGTCGTTGAGCAGGCCGGTGAAGGTGCCGCTGGCGCCAGCGATCTCGCGCTGGTTGCGGATGATGTAGTGGGTAAGCGTGGTTCCGATGCGCATCGTGATTCGGGAATGTGTGGCTGGGTGCAGCGCGCCATTCTAGCCCGGTCGACCGGTCGGGCCAAGGCGCCGAGGCCGGCGGGCTGCCGTTCAACCGGCGGATGCCGCCGCTCGGGCCAAAAGCCAGGTGCGACTCTGGCATTCCGCGCGACTGGGGGTAGGATGTTGGCCGCGAGGGGGTGACTTTACTCGGGTAACGGAACAGGGAGTCTCGCCCCATGCAACGAATCGTGTTGGCGCTGCTGTGCCTTGCTTGCAGCTTCGATCTGTACGCGCAAGCCATCGACTACGACATCGTCTACGTGCGGCAGGCACGCTTCGGTGATGCGACGAACACGGTCTGGCCGGAGGTGGGCCATCCCGGCCGTATTGATCCCGGCGCCGACCTGGTGCTGCGCCATCCCGACGGCAGCGAGGAAGTCCTCGTCGACTGCACGGACTGTGCGGTGACCGACCCCGTGGTCGGTTTCGAGGCCGAATGGGTCTACTACAGCCTGTTCCATGACGTCAGCGAGGACGCGCTCAACTCGCAGCGCAACGATCTGTCGGTGGCCGGCGCGGACATCTTCCGCATCCATCTGGACAGCCGCGAGATCGAGCAGCTGACCTTCGGCGAGTTCACGCCCAACACGGGCTCGGGCAACTGGGACGAGTCCGATCCGGTCGATCCGCCTTCGGGTCACAATCGCCTCGGTTACGGGATTCTCAACCTCGGCCCGATGCCCCTTCCGGGTGGGCGGCTGGCGTTTACCAGCAGCCGCAACGGCTTCATTCCGACGCGGCCTTTCACGACACCGACGATGCAGCTGTTCGTCATGGACGACGACGGCGAGAACGTCGAAGCCATCGCGCCGATGACGCTCGGTAGCGCGCTGCATCCCACGATTCTCAAGGACGGCCGGCTGATGTTTTCCAGCTATGAGTCCCAGGGGCTGCGCGACCGGCGGCTCTGGGGCGTGTGGGCGATACAGCCCGACGGGCGGGCCTGGGAGCCGCTGGTCAGCGCCATGTCCTCGCCCGAGGCCTTCCATTTCATGACCCAGGTCAGCAACGGCGACATCGTCGTCGAGGCTTACTACAACATCAACAACAACGGCTTCGGCGCGCTCTATGCCTTTCCGCCATCGCCGCCGGCCGGCGAGCCCGCCTTCAGCAGCTGGGATCCGGACCAGAACCCGCCGATCGACATGACGCCATCTAACGGCCAGCCGGGCAGCTTCACCATGGCCTACACGCCGCGCGGCTACTATGCCGTGACACCGATGACGCACCACAACGACGACGCGGCGCCCGTCGGCGACGACGGGCAGCGCGTCGGCAAGTTCACGCATCCGTCGGCCGCGCCCGGCAACGACCTCCTGGTGGTGTGGTCGCCGGGGCCGGCCAACGACCTCGACCGCCCCACTCCCCAGCCTTACTACGACGCGGGCGTCTACCTGGTGCCGGACACCGCGCCGGTGTGGCATCCCGACCAGTTGGTACCGCTGGTCGAGGAGGAGGGTTTCAATGCAGCCTGGCCGCGAGCGGTGGTGCCCTACAGCGCCATCCACGGCGTCGAAGAGCCGGCGGCGCTCGAGTGGCTGCCAAACGACGGCAGCGCGCATCCGGAGTTGCCGATCGGAACGCCGCATGGCCTGGTCGGGACCTCCAGCCTCTACAAGCGCGAAAGTTTCCCTCATGCCGGCGACGAGGACTTCGACGGACTCGATCCCTTCAACACCTCGCAGAACCGCAACGGCAGCAATCGGCGCTGGAGCAACTGGTTCTACCAGGGCGCCGATGCCGGCAAGTATGCCAACAGCGATATCTGGGCCATCAGGATCCTGGCGATGGAGGGCATTCCGGATCGCCGCTACGGGCCCAACGGCGGCAGCACCAA
>JAZBPT010000267.1:0-6437 GCA_036351755.1 Wenzhouxiangella sp.
CTGTCGCTGGAGCACGGCCTGGCGCAGTCGGCCGTGCAGGACATGGTCAGCGACGAGCTGGGCTACATGTGGTTCGGAACGCAGTTCGGGCTGAGCCGTTACGACGGCTACGGATTCCGCAATTTCAGGCACGAGCCGGACGATCCCACGACACTGAGCAACAGCCGGATCCAGTCGCTCCTGCGCTGCCACGACGGCTCGCTGTGGATCGGCACGCGTTCGGGTCTCAACCGGCTGGATCCCGAGACCCTGCGCATCGAGCGGATTCCCCTGGCCGGGCCGTCGCTGACTGGCCAGGACCGAGAGCAGCCGCAGATCCGCGCGATGGCGGAGGATGCCGTCGGCGACCTGGTCGTGCAGACGGTTCGGGAGGTCCTGCACTACGACCGCAGCAGCAACCGCTTGCTGTCCCTGCCTTTCGACGGATCGGTACCCGAGCGCTCCAGCGGCATTCCGATCAGCGACCAACGCGGAAGAGTGTGGCTCTATAACAGCCACGGACTCTGGCGTTTCGATGCGGATGGGCCCGGACTCCGCCGGGTTCTCGTCAACCCCATCGGGGAGCAGGAGGTGCGCCAGCACTCGATCGCCCTCATGCCTTCCGGCATGCTCGCGCTGGCCGGTCGGGACGGCGTGGTGCTCTTCGATCCCGAAGAGGAGGCCGTGGTGGACAGGCTTCGGCCCAGCGACCATGGGCACGAAGACGACTGGGTGCCGGCGCTGGCCGCCGATCCAAATGGCTATCTCTGGCTGCTGACCCGGGAGTCGCTCGTCCAAGCTGAGCCGAGAACCGGCGAGTGGCGCAGCTGGATGCGTCGCTGGAATCCCGAGCAGGCCGCCAGTCAGCTCGAATACCAGATTGAGCTGGCGCAAGACTGGCAGGGCTACATCTGGGTCGGGTTGCCGGAGGGCATCGGCCTCTATGCTCCGGACAACGACAGCTTCCGCCTCCTGCGTCACGACCCGACGCGACCTGCCTCGCTAAACGCCTCGCCCTGGTCCGCCGTCTATGACGTCTACGTGGACGATTTCGGCACCGTTTGGGTCGGCGGCGGGCTGGGCGGCCTGTCGCGATTCGCGCCCCAGAGTGCGCGCTTCGAGCACGTCATGGAAGACGCCAGCAGCGAATACTACGGTGTCGACAATGTGGTGCGGGCGGTCCTCGAAACCGAAAGCGACGGGCGCAGGTTCCTTTGGACCGGGCTGAGCGTCAGCGGGATCCGAGTGTGGGAGCGGCGGGACGGGGCCTACAGCCGGATCGCCGCGGAACTGCACACGCTCGCCCCGCCCGACCGGGTCCTTCCGGACAATGCCGTCTGGGAGCTGAAGCCCAGCCCCCTGACCGGGGACGTCTGGGCGGGAACCAGCGAGGGCTTTGCCGTGGTCTCCGGAACCGACTTCACGGTCAGGGCGCGGCACGGTTTCGAGATTGACGGCGATCAGCCCCGAATCAAGGCCATGGTGTTCTCCGCCGACGGGCGGACGCTCTGGGCGGCCGGCAGCCGCAAGCTGATGACGTTCGGGGTCGCCGCCGACGGCGGGGACATCGAGCTTCGCGAGGTGCTGTCCATCGCCCCGCCGGGCGACGACGAACTCGAGCACGCCATCTTCGACATGATCCGCCTGCGCTCCGGCGAGCTTCTGATCGGCACCCGCCGCGGAATCGTGCTCTGGAATCCGGCCGACGGCAGCCTGGTTCGAAACCACCCCGCCGGACGGCCCGGGGAACACCCCCGCAATTTCATCTTCGGGCTGGCGCAGACCGAGGACGGTCGGTTGTGGCTGGGCAGCGAGCAGGGCGGGCTGGCCCACGGCAACCTGCTCGAGGGGCGCTTCATGGACTGGCACTGGCACGATCGGAGCAACGGCTTGCCGGACAATACCGTCTACGCGATCCTGCCCTCGCGGGCCGGACGGCTGTGGTTGAGCAGCAACCGCGGGCTGATCCGCTTCAATCCGGCCACCGGCATATCGCGGCACTTCACGCTCGGAGACGGGCTGCAGGCCCTGGAGTTCAACAACACCGTCGCAACCGTCGGTCCCAGCGGCCTGTTCTATTTCGGCGGGATCAAGGGGGTCAACGCATTTCGCCCGGCCGAGATCGAGCTCCATCCCGATCCGCCCCGCGTCTACCTGCAGCGGGCCGAGCTCGACCGCGAACCGGTCCCGATCGACGCTTCCGAAACGGTGTCGTTGACGACGTCCCATGATCGCAACTTGCTTGAGGTGGCCTTCGTCGGGCTGCACCTCTCCGAACCGTCGCGCAACCAGTACGCCTACCGTCTGGTCGGCATCGACAATGAATGGATCACCACCGACTCGGTGAGATCGGTGCGCTACCCGGATCTCCCGCCGGGGGAGTACCGCTTCGTGGTCAAGGCAGCCAACAGCGACGGCGTCTGGTCGGAGGCGCGCGATCTCCTGACCCTTCGGGTGGCTTCTCCGCCCTGGCTTTCGGCCTGGGCGTTCTCACTTTACGTCGCGGTCGTGGCGATGCTCATCAGCGGCTTCCTGTTCGCCGAGCGCAAGCGTCGGCGGCGACTGGAGGAGGTCGTGGCGACGCGGACGCGCGAGCTGCGGGAGCAGAAGGATCTCGTCGATCGCCAGGCCGGCGAACTCGAGGAAGTCCTGAACACGCGCACGACCCTGTTTGCCAATATCTCGCACGAGTTTCGGACCCCGCTGACGCTGATCGAAGCGAGCATCGACCGGCTTTCTCGCAACCCGAAGGACGCCGGCGCGATCATGTCCGCGCGTCGCTACCTGAGGCGCCTGCTTCGCCTGGTCGACCAGCTTCTCAACCTGTCCCGCCTCCAGTCCACGCGCGAACAGCCCGCTCCGGATCCCTGGTCGATCGACCAGGTCGTGGTGATGACCGTCGAAGCATTCCGGCCGCTGGCCGATCAGCGCGGCATCGGTCTCGAAACGTCGGTCGACGGGCGCTGGCTCACCCAGTGCCACCAGGCCGACGTCGAGCGCATCCTGCTCAACCTCATCGGGAACGCACTGAAGTATTGTCCGGCGGGCTCGAAGGTTCGGGTCGCGGTCGGTGACGGCGAGGGTGGCGTACTGATCTCGGTCAGCGACGACGGCCCCGGTATCGCCGATGGCCAGAAGGACTTCATCTTCGAGCGATTCAGTCGCATGCCGGCGCATGAGCACGGCCGGATCGAAGGCGCCGGAATCGGCCTGACGCTGGTTCGCGAGGCCGCCCGCGCCAACGGAGGCAGCGTCGAGGTAAGCAGCGATCCGGGGCAGGGCGCGGAGTTCCGGGTCCGGTTACCGGCCTGGCGCGGCCACATGGAAGGCGCGCCGGTCGACCAGCTGGCCGGTCAGCGCCTGGAGCTCGAACTGGAGTCGCTGGAGCCCGAGGTTACGGGCGCGCCCACCAGCGGGGAGGTGCGGGCCGGTGATGCGGGTGCCGGCCGATTCGGCACGGCTCTCGTTGTCGAGGACAACCAGGATCTCCGGCAGCATCTGGCCGAAGCCCTGGCCGGCGATTGGCAGGTCCTGGAGGCCCGCGACGGCGCGGAGGCCCTGCGCCTGGCCCGGGAGCGCCTTCCGGACGTGGTCGTGAGCGACATCATGATGCCGCGCATGGATGGGCTGGAGATGCTCAAGCGCCTGCGCGAAGATATCCGGACCAGCCACCTGCCGGTGCTGCTGCTTACCGCCAGGCAGGACGAGGCGACCCGGCTCCAGGGATTCTCGCTCAGCGCAGATGATTTCCTGGCCAAGCCCTTCAACCCGGCCGAGCTGAGGCTGCGTCTGAGGCGTATGGCCGACATTCGCGCACGCGTACAGGCGCGCCTGTGGCGGCAGATGGACACATCCGGAAGAAGCCTCGAAAACACCGATGCCTTCGAAGAGCACGACTTGCCGGACCTGTCCGAGAGGGACGAGCAACTCCTTGCACGGGTGCGCAACTGGCTCGAAGCCAATTTCGAGGATCCCGAAGCCGGCGTCGCCGAACTGGCGGAGTTCGTGGCCATGGAACAGCGCACCCTGCAGCGCAAGCTCAAGGCGCTCACCGGACGAAGCCCGGCGGCGTACCTGCAGAGCTATCGCCTGGAGCGAGCTCGCCGCCTGCTGGTGGAAACCAGCCGGCCCGTGCAGGACATCGCTTTCAGCTGCGGTTTCTCGAGCCCACAGTATTTCTCACGCGTGTTCGCGCAGCAGGAAGGTCTCTCCCCGTCGAAATGGCGAAGACGGCAGACCGGATCGGCCTGATTCGAAGGATTGTCGGCCTAGTGCAACCAAAGGTCGGTTTTGTGCAAGTCCCCCGAGAAACAGGAGGTTAGGATACTTCTGCATGCAGAGTCTGCATGAACCGTCATGCGGGCTTGCGTGATGCGCGCGATGGTCCTTCGGGACCGTCCCACTGGCAGGTGGGGGGCGTACGGGAAGGGGAAAAGGAGTGCCGGCGCTCGTGAGGGCGCCGGCGTTTCTTTATCCCGGACTTGCCGGATCCGGTTCTACTCCTCGGTCACTCGTTTCCGGCGCTTGCGGCGGATGTAGAGGGTGCGGGTTGCGTGCGAGACCACATCTCCTTCTTCGTCGACGATGTCGACCGCCAGGGTGGGCTCGAACTTCCGGCCGCCGACGGTCGCCTCGCGGATCTCGGCCAGAAAGGTCTCGTCGATCCGGAAATCCGCCCGCACCCGGCCGCGACCGGGCTTGCGGTAGTCGATCGTGCCGAACTTGTCCCACACGATGTACTCCGGCCCCAGGTTCTTCATGACCATCAACATGTAGAACGGATCGGTCATGGCCGACAGGCTCCCGCCGAAATGCGTGCCGACGTAGTTGCGGTTGTAGAAACGCAGCTTCATGTCGACCACGATGTGGCGGAAATCGGGGGAGATGCTGCGCACGCAGATGCCGGTGCCCAGGTAGGGCGGGTACAGGTTGAACAGCAGTCGCATCGTGAAGGCGTTCAAGAGGCTTCCTTTTCCTTTCCCGGGCACGGCGACGGTCGTCGGGGCGCTCGACATCATACCGCCGAACGTTCGCCTAGCTGCTCGTGACTGGCGATGAAGTACATGCCGAACGGATCGTGTTCGAGCTTGTGGCAGACCGTATGGCCGAAACCGGCCGATTCCAGCATCGTGCGCGCCGTCTCCTCGTCGCACATGGTGCCCGGCCCGGGCTGTCCGGCCCGGTAATGATCGGCTAAATGCTTGCCGGGCAACTGTTTTGGCCCTAAATGAAAGTGCTTGCAAGCTTGCAAGACGGGGGTCTAGCCTAGACCGGTGGGCGGGGCCCCGGAGGTCCCCGGAATCGATTTGTGTCCCAGGCCGGGGGTATTCCGCCGGACCTGTTTGCGGGAGTCGGATTGTGGACGTTGCCGTGGCGAACAAATGGCGCTCGATCGTCGAGGAGGCCGTCGAGTTCCGACGGGCGCTGCACCGGGCTCCGGAACTGACCTGGGCCGAGCGGGAAACCGCCGCGTCGATTCGTGCACGGCTCGACGACCTGGGCATCGAATGGCGCGAATGTGCACAGACCGGCACGATCGCTCGACTGGCGGCCGGCGCCAGCGGGCGGCACGTGGCGCTGCGCGCCGACATCGACGCGTTGCCCATCGACGAGCGAAGCGGCGCCGATTGGGCATCGGAGCGCCCCGGCTGCATGCACGCCTGTGGCCACGACGGTCATGCGGCGACCCTGCTGGCAGCCGCCGGCTGGCTCAAGGCGCGCGAGGACGAATTGCCGGGGCCGGTGACGCTGCTGTTCCAGCCGGCCGAGGAGGGTGGTCACGGCGCGAAGGCGATGATCGACGACGGTGCCCTCGAGGGCGTCGATGCGATCTTCGGGTGGCACAACTGGCCAGCGATTCCCTTCGGCAAGGCGGTCTGCCCGGACGGCGCCGTGATGGCCGGTAACGGGACCTTCGAGATCGCCGTGCGCGGGCGGGGCGGGCACGCCAGCCAGCCCGAGTTCTGCCGGGATCCGGTGCTGGCCGCTTCGGCCATCGTCACCGCGCTGCAGCAGGTCGTGAGCCGGCGTATTTCGCCGCAGGCGCCGACGGTGCTGAGCGTGACCCGCATCCAGGCCGACGGCGGTGCGCCGACGGTGATCCCCGACGGTGCCGTGATCGGCGGGAGTTTTCGCCTCGGCGATCCCGATACGCGACGGCAGATGGAAGCGCTGCTCGAAGAGGTCACGAGGAACACCGCGGCCGGGTACGGCGTCGAAGCCGATGTGAGCGTCCAGCCGCGCTATGACGCCACGGTCAATCACGCCGAGCAGGCTGCGCAGTACCGTGAAGCACTCGTCGCCGAACTGGGTGAGGACGGGCTGGATGCCGATCTGAAGACGCCCATCATGGCTTCGGAGGACTTCAGTTATTACCTCAAAGAGATACCCGGCGCCTTCGCCCTGGTCGGCGCCGACGACGGGCAAGGGCATCACCATGCCTGCCACAGCCCGCAATA
>JAZBPT010000268.1:0-11631 GCA_036351755.1 Wenzhouxiangella sp.
GCCAGTGTTCGGTTCGAATGCGGCCGGGGTCGAATTCGCCCCCGACGTTCATTGCCAGACGGCGGTCCAGGTTGGGCCAGGCGCGGGTGCAGACCAGGTCGTAGAAGGGGGCCAGCCGCCAGCGGTTCCTGTTGCGCTGCACCTGCACAAGGGCCAGGTTCTTGGCGTGGCCGTCGGAATTGCCGGCCAGCCAGTTGAGGATCTGCCAGCGAAGCAGATACAGCAAATCCTCGGCCGGGCGTTCGCTCAACTCCCGAACCCAATGCGCGCAGTCGGCCAGGCCGGGGCCGCCTTCGGCCTGGTACTTGCGCGTGGCCCGCAGCCCGGCGATCTGGCAGAAGTCCTCCTGGTGCAGGCGATGCCAGCCATTCCTGCCGGCCTCCCGGTCGTAGCGGTCGATGACGAGGTATCGATGCCCATGATGCTCTTTCATGCGGGTGGTCGGTACCGACAAGCCAAAGTGGTCGGCAATCCGGTTGAGGTAAACCTCGAAGACCGGCACGTGCCGCCACTGCGGCAGTTCGAACTTCAGGATATGGGAGGAGGCTGCTGCCCCTGTCGGCAGGTAGTACTCGCCGTTGGCAAGGAGCACGGGGCACTTGGCCTGCGCGCCGGCAAGCGACAGCCGCGGCGGCGTCTCGCCGCCAGCGGTCGGCCGCGGCAATACGCCCTGGCCGCCCTGCTGCAGCATCTGCCTGAACGCCCGGTCTCCGAGCGGCTCGGCGCCGCCGGTCTCGTCCGGTGCCTGGTCGGGTGGCAGGATGTTGAGTGCACCGGCACAATCGCCGCCAATCGCACGCAGCAGCACGAAATCGTCGTCGGTGACGCCGAGGTTTCGAACGATACGCTCGCGGGCGCCGCCCTCGGGCAGCAGGTTGGCGAACCAGGCGTGAGCGCGGCCTTCGGCCGGTTCGAAGACTTGCTTTCGCAGGGGCAGGACGCGCCCGATCGGAAATCCGTGCTCGAGCCAATTGGTGTCGTAGGCGAAGCCGATGCGGTCCTGCCCGTCGCGCCAGAGCTCGCCCACGAACGCCCCGGCGTGCCAGACGCCGAGCCGGTCCGTTTCAGCTCGCGTCGTCATGCCCGGAATCCTGTTCCACGACGAGCCTCGACGAGCGCGGAAGCAGGTAGCAATCCAGGCCCAGCAGGCGGGCGACTTCCAGCGTCTTGCCCAGCTCCGCCGTTGCCTTCCCGCGTTCCAACTCCGAAAGGAACCGCATGCCCAGTCCGCTCAGGCCCGAGAGTTGCTCCAGCGTCAGCCCCTGCGCCTTGCGCTGGGCACGCAAAGCTGCGCCAAGCTGGTCGGGCGTATGGAGTGCGGCAGTGCTGGGTGCATCGTGGTTCATCGCGTTACCGATCGGGACAATTGGCTGAGCTAGAGTCGATGATACACAGAATTATCCCGATCGGTATAAAACCGTCTCTTGCGTTCAGAAGGGCGGCATTTTTTCCCGTTCGGGAACTTTCAGGCTTGGCCCGCGCCGCCGGAGCGTGACTGCACCGGGGCCTGGGCTGCCCGGCGGGCGGTGTCGGAGCGGTTGGCCTGGTGGGCCTGGTTGAGGCGGTGGACGAAGGTGTTGGCGTCCTTGTCCTGGTCGGTGTCGAAGCCGACGGCGGTGACGGTGCAGGTGAGCGTGTACTCGCCGCTGTCGAGGCGGAAGGGGAACTCGGCCAGCACGTCGAGCAGGCGTTGGCGAAAGATCTTCGCGCCCTCTTCCTCGGTCATGGGCAGGATGATGAAGGGCACGGCTCGCTGGGATTTTTCCAGCGAGCCGACCAGGTCCAGATCGCGGGCCAACCGCACGATGCGGAAATAGAGTTCGGGCAGCAGCGCGCCGATGTCGCTCTTGCGCGGGCGCCGCGGTGGGCCGCCGTCGTTGGGCACCAGCCATTCGACCAGCACCTTGATGACCGAAAACGGGTTGCCGTAGCGCTGCGCGGCCTTGACCTGGTGCTTGAGGAACAGCGCAGTGTTGTTGACGCTGAGTACCGCCGGCGGCAGCTTCGCCGGCTCCTCGTCGCCGTCGAGGCGCTCGACAAGTTCGTCGATCAGGCGGGCCGCTTGCTGTGGGGAGTAGCCGTGCCGTTTGAGCCGTTCGGTGATCGCCGCGCTGAGTTCGTCCAGCTCGTCGCGGCTTTCGACCTGCTTTTCGAGCCAGTCGAGCACCAGGGTGTCGGTGAGCTGCTCGCTGCCCCCGAGCATGCGCTCGAACAGTTCCATCTTGCTCGACTCGCGCAGTTGCGGCATGCGCTGTTCCAGCTCCTGCTCGAGCTGCCGCGAGGCTTCGGGCGGCATGCCGCCCTGGCCCATGCGCTCGATCAGTTCCTTCTGCACGCGCGTGATCTGGTCGCCCAGTGTGCCCGGGTCGAGCGGCTCGCCGTGCGAGAAGCGGCTGAGGGCGAGCTTCTGGCTGACGCGCTCGATGTAGTCGGTGAACGCCGCGGAAAGTTGGTTCTGGTCGCTCACCCCGCCCTGGCGCAATTCGCCGGCCAGCACCACCAGGCGCGCGGCCTCGGTGGGGTCGTCCTGGATCTTCTGGACGATCTCCTCGACGTCCATGCCGACGTTCTCGGCGCCGGCCTCCAGCGCGCTGACCAGGTGCTCGCCGCGCAGTTCGTTGGACAGTTCGTGGACCAGCTGGGTGTACTTGTCGAGCGGCATGCCCTCTTCGATCAGCCCCTTGCGCAGCCGCGGCAGCAGGCGCTTGAGGTCGCCGGCGTCGGGCAGCATGCGGTTGATGATCTGGGCCATGCGCTTGACCGAGAAATTGCCGCCGCGGTATTCCTCGCGCACCAGGTTGACCAGGGTCGAATAGGTCAGTTCGTCCACCTCGCTGACCACGCCGCCGCCGTCGGCCATGATGCGGTCGACGTCCTCGTGGGCCGATACCGACTTGTGCAGGCGCTGGCGCAGCGTGCTCATGGCGGTGAACAGTTCTTCCGGCGACAGGCCCTCGACGTCGCCGCCGCCCATCTCGACTTCGCGAACCAGTCGCTTGAGATGCTCGACCAGTTTGGCGCGATTGCCGTTGTCGCCGCCGCTCGAATCGCTCAGTTGGCGTGCGGCCGCCTCGGGGTCGCCGGCGAGCTGGCCGAGCGAGAAGTACGACTCGAGTTGGCCGAGCACGCGTTCGCTCGCCGCCGAGACCTGTTCCTTCGGTTTCTTGCGCTTGACCGATTCGCCGCGGTCGACGCCGGAATCCTCGCTGCTGACCACCTTCTGATCGGAGGTGACCTTGCGGTAGACGATGTAGTTGAACTGGATGGCACCGGACTGGCGCGGCCGCAGTTCGGCCTCGGCGGCGTCGAGCGAGGGGTACTCGAGCAACTTCGACAGCACCGTGACCAGCGCCTTGGCATCGGATTCGCTGAAACCCTTGCTGAAGGTGATCGACTCCAGGCCCATCTCGTTGAAGGAGTCGATCATGCGCTTGGGATTGAAGCGCGCGCCGACGGGGTGCTTCTCGACGAACAGGGTGCCGCGATCCAGGATGAGCGACAGGGAGCGGTCCTTTTTCAGGGCGGCCGCGAGCGTGCCGTGGAGGGTCTCCAGCGCGCGGGCCGTGGTCGGGTGGTCCATGCCGAAGCCGCAGGCGTTCATGTAGGCGGAGTTGAGCTGGCGGGCGATCAGCTCGGCCGTGCGCGCGTCCAGGTTGTGGGCGCTGGGCTGGTTCATGGCGCGGCCCGGTCGCGTTGCAGGTTGGCGTCGGCCCAGCGCCGGATGGCCTGGCCGAAGGCGCGGGCACTCACGTAGCGCTTGTTGCGCTCGCTGGCGGTGGCCTTGAGAATGATGCCCTCCATGACCGGGTCGATCCAAGGTGAGCAGGCCGCCGGCGGCTGCGTGAAGAAGCTGTCGGGCTGCTTGATCTTGCGCACCACGGTCTGCTTGCCCGATTCGTCGCGGATGGGCAGCCGGCCGGCCAGCAGCTCGAACAGGATCACGCCCATCGAGTAGATGTCGGTGCGCCGGTCGGTGTCCTCGGCCGCGGCCTGCTCGGGCGAGAGGTACTGCGGCGTGCCCACCACCAGGCCGCGGGCGTAGAACTCGATCTGGCGGGTCTTGGCGATGCCGAAGTCGGCAATCAGGGCGCGCCCGGTGCGGTTGTCGACCAGGATGTTGGCGGGCTTGAGGTCCTGGTGGACTACGCCCTCTTCGTGCGCGAACTCCAGCCCGTCGAGCACTTCGCCCACCAGGCGGATGGTGTGGTGCAGCGGCAGGATGCGGCGCGTGGGCACGGGGTGGCGGCGGAGCTTGGCCAGGATGCGGGCGAGGTCCTGGCCCTCGACCAGCTGCATTACCTGGTAGAAGTAGTCGTCGTCCTCGCCGCTGTCGAAGATGGTGATGATGTGCGGATGATTGAGCACCGCGATGGTCTCGGCCTCGTCGCGGAACTGCTGGCGCGCGGACTCGCTGCGGGCCAGGGCCTTGGGTAGCAGCTTGATGGCCACCTGGCGCTTGAGCGTCTTCTGGTAGCCGATGAACACCGCGCCCATGGCGCCGCGACCGAGCTCGCGCACGACAATGAAATTGCCGAAAGCGCGGCCGATGACGCTGGTGTAGTCGTGGGTGCTGATTTCGCCCAAAACGGCCCCCCGGGAAAGGCACTCTATCAGCGCAATCTTAACCCACTAATTTTGAGAAATAAATCACACTTTTCGGGGTTGCCGGCTCAGGTGTCTGCTCCGGGTTCTCCGGCATTGCCGGGCTGATCGGCCAGGATCTCGTCGATTGGGCGCTCGTCGGCGGCCAGAACGGCCAGCAGCCACGCGGCGGCGTGAAACGCATCGGGCAGGCCGTGCCAGTCGTCGGCCTTGCACACCGCGCCGTCGGTGTGCAGGCCCAGCGCGGCCCCGCGGTCGTGCAGGGCCTGCTGGACGGCCACGGCGTTGCCGTCGGCGGCGATGACCTGGAACTCGGCCGACGCGCCGGCCGTGAGATGCGCGGCCAGCGCCGCATCGGCCACGACGACGGGTTCTTCGGCCTGGTCGGCCAGGTCGCCGGCCAGCAGGGCGGCCAGGCGCGCCGGTTCGACCGCGCGGCCTTCGGGAATGACGACGCGTAGCCGGCCGCCGCTGCGGTCGAAGGCCAGGCCGAGGTCGGCGGCGAAGTTGTCGACGCAGAGCTTGAGGTCCTGGGCGCGCTCGTCGCTGTCGAAGGCGGCCACCTGGTCGGCGCGGGTTTCGGCATCGGCGTTGAGCGGAATGATGTCGACGTCCATCGACTCGAACAGTTCCGGCGCCAGCGCGCCGTTGACGGCGTTGCCGCAGTCGAGCACCACGCGCAGCGGCCGCTGCAGGCGGTGGTTGGCGGCCAGGTGCTCGCCGTAGGCGGCCCGTTCGTCGCTGCGGGTTCTCTCGCCGGCGCCGGTGGCGTATTCCTGATTGCGGACGCGGTCGAGCAGGTCGCGCCGTTCCTCGCGCCCGAGCCAGCGGCCGTCGAAGACGATTTCCAGGCCGTTGGTGCCCTCGTCGCGCTCGCCGCCGGTGACCATCACGCCGCCGGCCTGTTGCATGCGCATGGCCGCGAACCAGGCCACCGGTGCGGGCACCGCGCCCAGGTCGATCACGTCGATGCCGCTGACGCTCAGGCCCTGGCTGAGGCCCTCGAGCAGTTCGGGGCCGGAGGTGCGACCGTCGTGACCGACGCAGATGCGGCGCAGGCCCTGCTCGGCCGCTTCGGAGCCGATGGCCTGGCCCAGGATCACCATGTCGGAGACGGTCAGTTCCTGCTCGACCCGGCCGTAGAGCCCGTCGGGGCGGAAAAGCGACGGATCGACGCCCTGGTAGGTGTCGAAGTCTTCCAGGAGCTCGTCGTCGGGGTCGCTACCCGGCTCGGTAAACGGCAGGCCGGCGGCCGGCTGGGTGGCTTCCAGTTCCGAGTCGGCCCGCGCCAGTTCCTCGAGGTCGGCCTCGACGTCGCCGCGCAGCCACTCGGGCAGGTCCGGCGATGGCGCCACCACGGTGGGCGGTTCGTCATCGTCGGCATCGAATGCCGCGCGGGCTGGCGCAGGAGCCGGCTCGGGGTCGAGCACCATGGTCTTGCGCGCCTGGCGCGGCGGATTCCGGCGGGGCTTCGCGACCCGCTCGGGTTCGGGGGCGGCAGCCGGCTCGGCTCGCTGCGTCCCGGCCTCGAGGTAGCGCGCCAGGCGTGTACGGCGACGCAGCAGCAGGCCGATCATCAGCACGATCACGCCCGAACTGCCCAGGATCACCGCGTCGCGGTTGGCCAGCGGCGCCTGGACCACCGCCCGGCTCCACTGCAGCATCAGGCTGCTGCCGGCGATGGGAATTTCGCGGATGCGCGCGGCGGTCGAGCCGCCGCTGGCGCCCAGCACGGTGTGGTTGCGGCTGCCGCGCTGGGCCAGGGCCAGGAAGTCCAGCGATTCGGCGGGTTCGAGCAGGCTGGTGATGACGCTGACCGTCAGGCGCAGCAGCAGCACGCCGCTGTTGCCCGGAAGGGTCTGGGCGAAGGCCAGGCTCTCCGACGGGGTGCCCGCCTCCAGCACACGGATCTCGGCGCGCCCGCTGCGGATCGCTTCGATGACGACCTCGGTGGCGGCAAAGCCCAGCCCGTTGTCGCCGTTGACGGCGAAAGCGTCGATTTCGCCGGGCAGCACGCGCGCGTCGAGAATGTTCACCACGCCGCGCTCGCGCAGGGCATAGCGCAAGGCGTCGTTGCTGGCCGCGCCGTTGGCGGTGGCCGAACGGGCGGCATCGACCACGCTGGCGTCGCGCAGGCTGGTCTGGATGTCCGAAAGCGCCTGTTCGATTCGGTCCGCCTGTTGCGAGGCCGCGCGGTCGGAGCGCTCCAGCTCGAGTTGCGCGGTGAGGTTGAGATAGACCATCACGCCGCCGGAGGTCATGGCGAACAGCCCGACGGCAATGGCGATCAGGCTGCCCATCCTCAGGATGTTGGCAACCGAGTCGCGAATCAGGAAGGATTGTTCCTTGTGCGGTTTGTTCACGGCGTCCCCGTCCCCCTTGGTCGCTCCGGCGGCTCCGGCCGGCCGCGACCGCAAAATGCGATGAATATCACGGTCCGCAATCCCCATTGCGAACTCCTTTCAGGCCGCATTATGCCAGTGTCGCTGCCCGGGCTCTACTCCGGCGTTGGGCGCGAGAGGCCCGGGCATCGCCTTCGGGCTTGATCTGAAGCAAGAGCGCCCCGGCGACATCGTCCTAAGATCGCATGGACACGATCCGATGGGCGCCGCTGGACGGCGCGGGAGTGACCCGAATGATGCGTTTTATTCCCAAGGCCCTGCTCAAGCGCCTCTACAACCGCGCCAGCCTGCGCAACACCGAGGCCGGCGTGGTCTTCTCGATCAAGAACCGGCTCAGCCCGGCGCGGCTCGAAGCCGTCGAGCAGGTGTGCATCGACGGGGATGCAATCGCGCTCGAGCACATCCTGATGTCGGTCGATGGCCGGCCGGGCGCGCCGCTGCACGAACTGCTTTCCGGCGACGGCCTCGATTTTCCGCTCGGCACGCTGCTGGTGCTGGAACTGGCGATCGACCGACTCGCCGAGGGCGAGCACGAGATCGAGCTGGCGTTTCGCGCCTCGCCGTTCGGCAAGCTGTCGGTGAAGGTGAGCGACCGGCTGCAATCCGGCGAGCGCGCCCCGGACACGATTCCGCGCGATCCCGAGGACGACTACGGCGAGGCGATCATCCGGGCCCGGCAGGATTTCGTGAAGCAGCGAACCGGCGCCGACATCGAGCACATCACCCGCTACGCCTTCGACCCGAAGATCACGCGCGGCAACATCGAGCATTTCACCGGCGCCGCGCAGATTCCGTTGGGGCTGGCCGGCCCCCTGCTGATTCACGGCGAGCACGCCCAGGGCGAGTTCTACGTGCCGCTGGCGACCACCGAAGGCACGCTGGTGGCGTCCTACAATCGCGGCATGCGCGTCATCCGCGAGTCCGGCGGGGTCAAGAGCACGGTGGTGGGCGACAACATGCAGCGCGCGCCGGTGTTCGGCTTCGAGGACGCGGCTGCCGCGCGGCGCTTTGCCGACTGGCTGAAAGAGCGCACCGAGACCCTGCGCGAGGTGTGCAGCGAGTCCGACCGCTTCGTGTCGCTGAAGTACGTCGACTACTACCTGGCCAGCCGCTTCTGCTACACGCGCTTCAACTTCATCACGGGGGACGCGGCCGGCATGAACATGGTCGGCAAGGCGACCTTCGCGGCCAGCAACTGGATCCTGCAGAACTACAGCGGCGACGAGGTCAAGGAGTTCTACCTCGAGTCCAACTTCGCCACCGACAAGAAGGCCTCGCAGATCAACTCGATGCGTACCCGCGGCAAGCGCGTCACCGCCGAGTGCACGGTCAAGCGTGAGGTGCTGCGCGACGTCATGGACGCCGATACCGAACAGCTCTACACGCATTCGAAGATCGCCAACATCGGCTCGATGCTCTCGGGCGCGAACAACAACGGCTGCCATGCGGCCAACGCCATCACGGCCATCTTCATCGCGACCGGCCAGGACGTGGCCAACGTGGCCGAGTCCTCGGCCGGCATCCTCTACACCGAGCTGACCGAAGACAAGGACCTCTACATCTCGATCACCCTGCCGTCGCTGATCGTCGGCACGATCGGCGGCGGCACCGGCCTGGCCACGCAGTCCGAGAGCCTGGCGATCATGCAATGCCAGGGCCCGGACCGGGTGATGCGCTTCGCCGAAATCATCGCCGGCACGGTACTCGCCGGCGAGATCTCGCTGGGCGCGGCGATCTCCTCGCTGGACTGGGTCTCCAGCCACGACCAGTACGGCCGCAACGATCCGACACGATCGCAATCGTCGCATTGAATCGGATCAGAAGCGGTTTCACAATGGAAGCAGTCCCGATGAGGTTAATTCCCGATGCCCAATCTCTTGATCAAGCAAGTTCCCCAGTCAGTGGTCGAGGCGCTTCGGGAGCGGGCGCGACGCAATCATCGTTCACTGCAGGGTGAATTGCTTGCCCTGGTAACGCAGTCGACGATCGCCACTGCCGAGCGCCGTGACGATGGTCTCGCAGAAGAAGCGGATGGGGTGACGATCGAGGTCATTGCCAGCGAACTTCGCAGACGCTACCCACAGCCTTCCGCCGAGGGGCCCTCCTCGACAGAAATCATCCGCGCCGAGCGCGATGCCCGATAATTCGTTGATCGTGGCCGCCCCTGCTGACCTTCGACAGGAAGCTGGGTGATCGGGCCAGGAAGGTGCTTGCAGGCTGACGGCGCGCGATTCAGCGAGTGGCGCCGATGGTCTCCTCCAGGTGCCGGGTGATGGCCTCGATGTCGTGCTCGGACCACTGCCAGGCCTTCCTGACCAGAAGCGTGCCGCCGATGAGAAGCGCCGCGCACATCAGCGGAATCGACAGCGGCATGGATTCCTCGATGCCCATCTGTTCGTGGAAGATTGCCATGGGCAGCACGTAGGCTGTGATCGCAAACACGCCGATCAGCCAGAAGGCCGTGAAGGCTTGTACGAAGGGGTGGATCTTGAAGTCACCTTCCAGATGCAGGGTATCGCCGCGCATGCGAAAGCCGGCGAAGAGCATGGGGCGCCAGGAGTTGGCCTTGTAGGTTCCCGGCCGCCCTTCCATCGGCTCGATGCAGTAGAGCTTGACCCCTTCGCGTGAAACCCGGCCGCCGAGCCGGCTCTGCTCGAGCCTGGAGAACAGGGCCTTCCAACCGGGAACGACATCATCCGACAGCCGCTTGACCGCCTGCGTGCGCTGCATCGCCAGCGGCAGCTCGAAGGGCACCGAGGGGAAGTAGAAGCGATAGAGCCGGCGCAGGGGGTCGGGAACCGAGAATGGCATGGCGTTGTGCGGCTTGGCGTGCCCGCATCACCCTATCAGTCGCGCCGTCGGTCGGTACAGCCTTGACGCGGGATTCCCACGCCCTGTTCCACGATGCGGGCTTGCCAAAACGCGTTGTGACTGCGCTAGAGACAAGTCCATGATCGAACCCAGGCAAGCCAAGGCTTTTCCGGCCGAAGGCGCGGCCGTCGTCGTCGGCGCCAGCGGCGGCATCGGCGCGGCGCTGCGTGCCCAGCTCGAAGCGCATTCGGACCGCTTGCGGGTCATCGGCCTGTCGCGACATGGCGACCCGCCGCTGGATGTGACCGACGAGGCCAGTATTCGCTCTGCCGTGGAGTGGATCGAGCGGGAGGTCGGCGAGGTACGGCTGGTGATCGACGCCACCGGATTTCTCCACGACGAGGACTTCGGCCCGGAGAAGAGCTGGTCGCAGCTCGACCCGGACCACCTGGCGAAGGCATTTGCCGTCAACGCTTCGGGTCCCGCGTTGTTGATGAAGCACTTCCTGCCGCTGCTGCCGAAGAAGGGCAAGTCGGTCTTCGCCACCCTGTCGGCGCGCGTCGGTTCGATCGGCGACAACCGCCTGGGCGGCTGGTACAGCTACCGCGCTTCGAAGGCGGCGCTCAACCAGTTCGTGCGCGCCGCGAGCATCGAGCTGCGCCGCAGCGCGAAGGACGCCGTTTGCGTGGCGCTGCATCCCGGCACGGTCGACACCCGATTGTCGGCGCCCTACGGCAAGAAGGGCCTGGACGTGCGCGCGCCCGACGTCGCTGCGGGCGAGCTGCTGGACGTGATCGCGAATCTCGAAGCCGGCGATTCCGGCGGGTTCTTCGATTATCGGGGCGAGCCCGTTCCCTGGTGACGCGCCTACGTCGGCGGCCCGCCCTGTTAGGGTAGTGCACTGATTCTCGGGGAAGAATCGAGGGTGCGCCATGACCGCCAACGGGGACAAGTCAGCGGCGCCGCGCAAGGTATCCGAGCTTCCCGCCGAACGCCTCGGCGAGATGCTCGATCGCGAGCGCCAACGTCATCTGGTCGGCCGCGAGCACGAGTTCGAGTTGTTCGACCGCATGCTGGTCCCGTCGCCACCGTTTCGCGTCCTGCTCCTGCACGGGGCCGGCGGTATCGGCAAGTCTACGCTCCTCGATGGCCTGCACCGCCGGGCGCGCGAGCGGGACATGCCCTCGGTTCACCTCGACGCCCGCGACCTGCCCGACGGCAAGGACTCGCTTGCGAAGGCGTTCGAGCGCGCCATCGAATCCGCTTCGGTCGCTCCGGGCGACCTGGCGATCCTGCTTATCGACAACTTCGAATCCCTCGCCCCCCTGGAGGCCTGGTTCCGGGAGTCGCTGCTTGCCGAGTTGCCCGGCCGTTTCCGTGTGGTGCTGGCCATGCGCCAGCAGCCGGACTCGCAGTGGCGGCTCGATGCCGGTTGGTCGAGTCTGGCGCAGGTTCATGAACTGAGCGGACTGGATCCAAACGCGGCCATGCGCCTGCTGGACCGCCTGGAGGTTCCCAAGTCAGCGCGAGCGGCCATTCTGGACTTGGCCGGCGGCCATCCGCTGGCCCTGACCCTGGCCGGGCAGCTGCAGTGCGACCGGCCGCAGGCCGATCCCGCCTTGCTGGACAGCCCCCAGGTGGTGCGCGAGCTATCCGAGCGTCACCTGGCCGATGCGCCCTCGGCCGATGCGCGCGAGGCGCTTTTCGCCTGCGCCCTTTCGCGCCGCCTCACGCGGCCCCTGCTGGCCGCCATGCTGGGTGGAGGCGATGTCGACGAGCTATTCGCTTGGCTGCGCCGGCAGTCCTTCGTGCGCGA
>JAZBPT010000269.1:0-17797 GCA_036351755.1 Wenzhouxiangella sp.
TCCGGCAGGGGAAACCGATAGACGCCCTCGGCCCAGTCTCCGGTCTGGTTGAAGAACTGCTGGCGCACTTCGACCAGGGCCAGCATGCCGGTGACCTGGATGTCGACTTCGGTCGACAGCGCCAGGGCCTCCTCCCGGCTTCCGCCGGCCTGGCGTTCGAGCCAGAATCCCGACTCCGAGGCCAGGGCGGGGCCGGCGAGCAGCGCCAGGCAGAAAACGAGTAGACGCGACATGGGGTGACTCCTGTTTTGATCGTTGCGCGCCATTGCAACGCCCCGGCATGGCAGGATGCGTACCGGGCGATGTCGAAGTCCTGACCGGATGTGGCAAACTTGTGGCAGACGGCCTTCCCGCGCCGCGCCCGGGACCAACCGCAGCACGGACTCCGCCCCATGACCCAGCGACTGATCGCCATCGTCGAAGACGAAGACTTCCTGCGGGACAACTACCGGGAAGCGCTGGAGCGCTACGGCTTCGCGACGCGCGGGTATGCCAGCCGGCGCGAGGCCGAATCGGCACTGTCCGGCCCCCTGCCCGATCTCGTGATCATCGACGTCGGTCTCGGCGACGAGCCCGAAGGCGGGTTCGAACTGTGTCGCGCGCTGCGCCAGCGATCGTCGAGCCTGCCCATCATTTTCCTGACCGCCCGGGACAGCGATCTCGATGCGGTCTCGGGCCTGCGGCTGGGCGCGGACGACTACCTCACCAAGGACATCTCCAACCAGCACCTGCTGGCCCGCATCCTGGCCCTGTTTCGCCGGATCGAAGCGGTGCGCGAGCCCCACTCGCGCGATGCGCCGCTGCGCATCGGCCGGATCGAGCTCGAACCCGACACCATGCAGGTCCGCTGGCAGCACGAACCCGTGGCCCTGACGGTCACTGAATTCTGGATGGTTCACTGCCTGCTGGAGCGACCCGGGCACGTCAAGAGTCGCGCCAGGCTGATGGAAGCCGCCAGCCTGGTCGTGGACGAAACGACCGTCACCTCCCACATCAAGCGCATTCGCCGGAAGTTCGAGGCGATCGATCCGTCCTTCGATCGCCTCGAGACCGTGCACGGCGCCGGCTATCGCTGGCACCCGGATCGCGCCGGCGGCACGTGAAGCTTCGATCACGGCTGGCGCTCGTCTCCCTGCTCATGCTCTGCCTGCCCCTGGCGGGCTGGCAGCTGGTGCGATCGCTCGAGCAGGCGCTGCGCGAAAGCTACCAGCAGGCGCTGGTCGACACCGCCCGCTCGATCGCCTCCGAGATGGCCAGCGCGGCGGGCGAACTGCCCCGCGCCGGCGGGGTGTATGTCCACGAGGTCGCCGAGAACATCGTCGTCGACGGCTACGCGGGCGACTGGGCGTCATGGCTGGAGCAGGCCCAGCCCATCCCGGCGCGATCCGGTCAAGCGGCTTCGGCCGACCTGATCGCCGCCGAGCAAGGCGACCGGCTTCATCTCCTCGTCCGGGCGCGAGATTCCGAACTGTTCCTGAGCCGCCCCGACGGGCAACCCGGGGATCGAATCGAACTCGAGCTCGTCGACGCCGGACAGCGTCGCTCCATCACGGTCGCCCCACTCGCACCGGGCTGGCTCGACGTCCAGGGCGACGGCGGCGACATCCGGATCCAGGCTGCCCTGCAGCCCGGGGAGCGAGGCTGGACGATGGAAGTGGCCGTGGAGCGGCCGCGCGAGGCATCCGCGCTGAACGTGCGCGTCTTCGACGTCGACACCGCGCAGGGGACGGGTGCGGAGGCAAGCCATTCCTTCGAGTCGCTGCGCGGTCTCGTGCGACCGAGCCAACCGCTTTCACGGCGACTCTCGGCCCTGCTGCCCGAGGGCACCCGCGGCTGGATCACCACGACCGACGGCTGGATCCTTGCCCGTGCGGCCCGGGGCGGGGGCGAGTTCGACACGCCGCAGGCCGGGCGCGCCGATGAAGATGCCGGCTGGCTGTTCGCCACCGCCGCCGCCCGGCTCCTCGGGATACTGCCGGATACGTCACCGGACCGTAGCCCGGGACGCGCCCGACTCGATGACGGCGAGCGGCAGGCGACACCGAACGCCAACTGGTATCAGTTGCCCGAGAGCAACGGTTTCGTCGTCAGCGCCGGCGCGCCGGTCGTCTTCGACGGCGCGCTCGCCGGCCACGTCGTCATCGAGCGCCCGGCCGATCGCTTCATGGCGAGCGCCTATCGCTCGCTGCTGCAGCTTTTCCTGTTCGGGCTCGCCGGCATGCTGATCGTGGCCGCGGTGCCGATCGCATTTGCCGCCTGGCTGTCGGCGCGCATCCGGCGCCTGCGCGACGCGGCCGAATCCTCGGTCGGCGCCGACGGACGAGTCCACGGGGCCATGCCGCGCGTGCACGGCAGCGACGAAATCGCCGACCTGGGCCGCAGCCTCTCGGGCATGGTGGACCGCCAACGACAGCACCAGGATTACCTCCAGACCCTGGCCGGCAAGCTCTCGCACGAGTTGCGCACGCCCCTGGCCATGATCCGGACATCGCTCGACAACCTGGCCGAAGTCGCGGACGAGGCATCGCGCGAGCGCTACCGACAACGCGCCGAAGCGGGCTGTCAGAGGCTGCAGCACATGTTCCAGTCGATGAGCCAGGCGGCGCGGATCGAGGAGAGCCTGTCCGAGGAGCCCCTCGTCGGGCTCGATTTCGGCAAGCTGGTGGGCGACTACGTCGCCGGCTGCCGCCAGGCCTTCCCGGACCACCGCTTCGCCGCGGTCGTTCCGAATCGCGGCACGGCCCGCATTTCCGGCGCCGCCGAGCAACTCGCACAACTGCTCGACAAGCTGGTGGAGAATGCCGTTGCCTTCAGTCCGGCGGGCAGCCGCATCACGCTCCGCGTGGTCCCGCAGGGCGGAGACGTTTCACTCCAGGTCGACAACCCCGGATCGAGCCTGCCGGACGATCAGCCCGAGCGATTGTTCGAGTCGATGGTCTCCTCACGCAAGTCCGGCGATGACGGCGTCCACCTGGGGCTGGGCCTGCACATCGTTCGTCTCATCGCGCAACGCCACGGCGGCCGCGTGAGGGCGCTGGACCGTCCCGACGGCGTCCGATTCCAGGTGGATTTTCCGCGGCTCGCGGCGTAGTGGACCATGCGGCTCTGAGTGATACCTGATTGGCCGCATCGCCCACTGCCCGCGGCGCGACCCTTCAGGAGTTGCCGTAGCGCCGGTACAGGATGTTGACCCGCCGGACGTACTCGCGGGTTTCGGGATAGGGCGGAATGCCGCCGTGACGCCGGACAGCGTTCTCCCCGGCATTGTAGGCGGCAATCACGCGTTCGAGGTCGCCGCTGAACTCCTCGTGCAGCCAGGCCAGATAGGCGACGCCGGCGGTGATGTTGTCAAGGGGATCGAAGGGGTTCCTGACGCCGAAGCGCTGCTGGGTCGCGGGCATGAGTTGCATCAGGCCCTGGGCCCCGGAACGCGAAACGGCTTCGGGCTCGAACCACGACTCGGCATGCATGATCGCGCGAACGAGCGCATCGTCGACGCCGAAAATCTCGCTGGCCGCCTGGATTTCCGCATCGAAGACAGCGGTCTTCAGCGGCGTTTGCTGCCAGTCGACGCCCTTTCGGCAAGTGCCATAGCAGCCCAGGTTGTGCACGCGATAACGGTTGCTGTCGGGCTTGCGGTCGGTGAAGACCGTCACGCCGTTCTCGTCGGTGTAGGTGTAGATCTGCGCGTTCGCATCGACGGTGCCGAGGCTCAGGCTCGCCAGGATCAGAGTGGTCAGCAGTCCCTTCATTCCGTTCTTCCGTATTGTTCTTCTAGAATCCGCCGGTCACCGAAAGGCCGCCGTCGGCGGTAATCACCTGCCCCGACAGCCAGCCCGAGTCTCCACCCGCCAGGAAGGCAATCACGCGGCCGATGTCCTCCGGCTCGGCCAGGCGCTTGAGCGGCGTTGTGCTTTCAAAATACTGGACCATGCGTTCGTTTTCCAGCAGGGCCTGGGCGAAATCGGTCTTGACCAGGCCGGGCGCAACCGCGTTGACGCGGATGCCGTCGCCGCCGAGCTCGAGCGCAAGGTTGCGGACCAACTGGTTCTCGGCGGCCTTCGACAGCCCGTAGGCGCCGATGAGCTTGTTGCCGAACTGGCCGGCGATCGAGGACACGAGAACGACCGCCCCGCCCCCGGACTTCGCCAGGTGGGGCCGGCTGAGGTGCGCCAGCCGCATCGAGCCGTAGACGTTGTTGTGCATGATCACGTCGAAGGCCTTGAGGTCGACCTGGTCCGAAGGGCCGTAGACCGGATTGCTGGCCGCATTCATCACGACCGCATCCAGCCTGCCGTAATGCGCCACCGTCTTCTCGACCAGGGCCGAGAGATGCTCCTCGCGGCCGATATGACAGGCGATCGCCAGCGCCTCGCCGCCGCCGTCCCGGATCGCCCGGGCAACGGCTTCACAGCTGTCCTGGTTGCGGCTGGAAATCACGACCGACCAGCCTCGTCCGGCAAGCAATTCAGCCGCCGCACGACCGATACCGCGGCTGGAGCCGGTGATGATGGCGACTCTGGATTCACTCATGCGGGCTACCCCTCCTTGTCCATGCTTCAGGCCCGGGTGCGCAGCGACTCGTCTTCGAGATGCCGCGTGCAGTTACAGGCTCCCAATTGCCAGCTATCCCCGGCCAGCCTCAGTTCGGTGACCGAGGCATTGTACAGGGTCACGGCCAGATCACGCTGCCAGGCCAGGTCCCGGCCGGCGAGCGCGGCGACGACCGTGGCGATCACGCCGGCGGAGGACACCACGACGACGCTGCGGCCGCTGCGCAGGGTCGACGCCCAATCGTCGCTCGGCCGCATGACCCGCTCGAGGAAATCGGACCAGGTGCCGGTCTCGGGATCGACCAAACCCTCCTCCTGCCACGCGGCCATCACCCGGGGGAACCATGCCAGAAGCACGTCCAGGTGCGTCACGGGGTCGGCCAGCTGTTGCCGGGGCGGCAGCGGGAGGTTCAAGCGGGCTGATTGCTCGAGGGCGGCCCGGACCAGCCCCCGCGTGGAAAACTCGTCGAGATCGCGGGTGCGCGTCACCTGTTCGCAGCGCTCCCCGGCTAGCGGCGCCAGGGTCTGGCGGTGGCGCCGGAGCGTGCCCGACCACAGCAGCGCCCCGCTCGCGATCGAATCGGAAAGCCGCCGGGCGATACGCTCGGCCTGCCGGTGCCCGCGCTCGGAGAGTCGGTCGTAGTCGTCGGTACCGAGGCTCGCCTGGCCGTGCCTGACCAGGACGAGCCGCGGCGCTTCACTGCTTGCCGCGCTCACGGCATCGATTCTCCCTTGCCGCGGCGGCGCGCCCGGCGATGCGGATCAGTGCCCGGAGATGACGCAGCTGCCACCGTTCTTCGCCAGGTACTGCTGGTGGTAATCCTCGGCGGGCCAGAAGGTCGCAGCCGGTTCGATCGAAGTGGCGACCGGTGCGCGGAAGCGACCCGATGCATCGACCTCCGACTTCACCTGCTCGGCGATGCGTCGCTGCTGGTCGTCGTGCACGAAGACCACCGAGCGGTATTGCGTGCCCACATCCGGTCCCTGGCGGTTGACCTGGGTGGGATCGTGCAAGTCGAAGAACGCGCGGACCAGTTCGTCGTAACCGATTCTCTCGGGATCGAACACGACCTCGCAGACCTCGGCATGGCCGGTTTGGTCGCTGCACACCTGCTTGTAGGTGGGGTTGTCCACGTGACCGCCCATGTAGCCGACGGTCGCGTCGACCACGCCGGGCATTTCGCGGAAACGCATCTCGACGCCCCAAAAGCAGCCGGCGCCGAAAGTGGCCTTGGAAGACATCGCTCGAACTCCTGCCCGATTGCACGGGTCGTGGTTGATACGGGAATGATATCCGACCACGCCGGCGGCAAAAAATTCGTGAGCGGTCCTGGCCTGAGATTCCCGCCTGTGGAATGATGCCGCCCATGAACGACGAAACATTCCTCTGGTACGACTTCGAGACCTTCGGCGCCGACCCCCGCCGGGACCGCCCCGCCCAGTTCGCGGCGCGCCGCACCGACTCGGAACTGGAACCGGTCGGCGAGCCGGAAATGATCTACTGCCGCCCCGCGGACGATGTGCTGCCGCAACCCATGGCCTGCCTCATCACCGGCATTACACCGCAGTTCGCCCGCGAAGAGGGCCTGCCGGAAAACCGGTTCGCCGCTCGGATATTCCGCCTCATGAGCGAAGCGGGCACCTGCAGCGTGGGCTACAACAACTTCCGTTTCGACGACGAAGTGGCCCGCCACCTGTTCTGGCGCAACTTCATCGACCCCTATGAACGCGAATGGGCCAACGGCAACAGCCGCTTCGACCTGATCGACCTGATGCGGCTCGCGCGCGCCGTTCGGCCCGAAGGCATCCAATGGCCCGACTACGAAGACGGCCGACCGAGCTTCCGGCTCGAAGACCTGGCCGCGGCCAACGGCATGGACACCAGCCAGGCCCACGACGCCCTGGCCGACGTCGATGCCACCATCGCCATGGCCCGGCTGGTCAAGTCGCAGCAGCCCAGGCTCTGGAGCTGGGCGCTGGGACTGAGAAGCCGGGACAGCGTCGATCGGCTGCTTGGCGAGGGCCAGCCGCTGCTGCACGCCTCTTCCCGCTTTCCGGCCCTGCCCGGCTGCGGCGTCGCGCCCGTCCTGCCGCTCGGCCGGCACCCGAAGATTGCCAGCCAGTGGCTGGTCTGGAACCTCAACGTGGATCCGACCCCGTTTCTCGAACTGGACGCCGAAGCGCTTTCCGACCGCTACTGGACGCCGTCCGCGGACCTGCCGGAGGGCGCGGAACGCGTGCCGGTCAAGCTGGTGCGCAACAACCGCTGCCCGATGCTCGCCCCGATGAACGTGCTGGGCAGCGCCAGGGCCAACGAGCTGGCCATCGATATCGACGCCCTGGAACCGCGAGCCCGACTGCTGCGCCAGCACCCCGAGTTCCGCGAGCGGCTGGCGGCGTTGTTCGCCGGCGGTGGCGGCCGGCTCGACGACTCGGATCCCGAACTGGACCTCTACGGCGGGTTTCCGCCGCGCTCGGACCGGCCGGTGATCCAGCGCGTCCACCAACTGGAGGGCGAACAGCTGGCCGGGATGGACGCTCCCTTCCAGGACGAGCGGCTCAACGAACTGCTGTTCCGCTACCGTGCCAGGCTGTGGCCCGAAACCCTGACCGGCCCCGAGCGCGAGCGCTGGGAAAGCTACCGGAGGCGAAGGCTGGTCGACGACCCGGAGCTGGGCAGCATTCGCCTGGCCGAATACGGCGAGACGCTCAAGGCCTTGATGAAGGAGCGCCCGGACGAGGCCGCCCTGCTGCGGGAACTGGCCGAATGGCCGGGTCATCTGGGGCTTGCTTTCGACCCGGAAGTCTGGCAGTCGCCCTGAAAACCATGAATCAACGACTTACGGGCATGTCATCAAGTAGTATCTTCGAATGTTATGCACAACTGGTTGATTCGGTCTTTGACGCTATCTTGACGACCCCGTGACATCGCAAGCGTAGCCCACGCAACCACAACTCACTGTTTTTACGTTGCTTTTCAAGTTTGAGCATTATTTGACCAATGCGCTTGAATGCCGATGAGCAGCCGGGAGGCGCTGGTTTGCCCACAAGGTTATCCACAGCTTTTGTGGATAAAGCGCGCAGCGCCCCGTAAACCACTGTTTTGTGACCGACATCACCCCGGATTTCACGCCGCCAGGCCGGTCAGGGGCAGCTGGGACTGCACTTGCGCGGCCTCGCTCGAACCGCGTACGGCCTGACGCAGCAGACGGTCACTGCGGGGCGAGACGAACTCGACGACGCTGCCGTCGTCGAAGCGCATCATCATCACCACCGGCGGTTCCCCGAGCCGGCCGGGCCGGGCGATCACGCCGCTGATGGTCTTGCCGACGATTTCGTCACGAAGCTGGTGGCTGCTGACTTGCTTGTTCATGGCTGGAATACTCCCGTTTCTTGACTGCAGGCTTATTCCAGCACGACGATTTCTCAAAACCTGAGAAGGCGAATTTCCTTAGTCCCGGTGCGCGTTTCTACTACCGATCGGCGTGCCGATTTGCCGATTCGCCGCGGGGTCGCTGCCCGGGACAATGTGTCCAACGTCGGGCGGCTGCCCGGCGGGATTCGCAAGACACATCGAACACAAGGAGATTCATCATGATTCGCAATGCACTGATCGCACTTTTCCTGTCGCTCGCCATCGCCCAGGCCGGCCTGGCCGAAGACATGACCGTCGACATCAACACCGCCAGCGCCGAACAACTGGCCGAGGTCCTCGACGGCGTCGGTCCGGCCAAGTCGGAAGCCATCGTGGCCTATCGCGAGGAAAACGGCGACTTCACGCACATCGACGAGCTGGTCAACGTGCGCGGCATCGGCCTGCGGACGGTCGACCAGAACCGCGACCGGATCGATCTCGAAGGCGAAGCCGCCGCCGAAGGCTGAAGCCATCGCCTGCCGCGACCGGGCCTCCCCGCCGCCGAGCCGGCGGGGAGGCCTTTTACGTGCTGCTCAGCGCATCGGCAGGCGGGAGCTGAACGCGTGCGCAAGCGTGGAACGGTCGGTATGTTCGAGCTCGCCGCCCAGCGGCACGCCCTGTGCCAGTCGCGAAGTCCTGATACGCCGGGATTCGGCCATCTCGCGCAGGTACTGGGCGGTGGCCTCGCCTTCCACCGTGGTATTGGTGGCGATGATGATTTCGGCAACGCCCTCTTCGTCCAGACGCTCCCCGAGCAGGTCCAGACCCAGGTCCTCCGGACCGATGCCGTCCAGGGGCGAGAGGCGGCCGAGGAGAACGAAGTAACGCCCGTCGAAGGCCGTGGCCGCCTCGATGGCCAGCACGTCGCCCGGACTCTCGACGACACAGAGCACCTCGCTCGATCGCCGATCGCTGCGGCAGATGCGGCATTCCTCGTCGCTGGTGAAGTTGCGACAGCGCCTGCAACGCCGAATGTCGCGCATGGCCGTGGCCAGCGCGTCGGCCAGCCGGCGGCCGCCCTCCCGGTCGCGCTCGAGCAGCTGCAGGGCCATGCGCTGGGCCGAGCGGGCCCCGACGCCGGGCAGGCAGCGCAGTGCCTCGAGCAGCTCGTCGAAAGGATCGGCGCTCATGCGCTGGGAAGGATCAGAGATTGAAACCGGGCGGCATGGGCATCCCGCCGGTCAGGCCCGACATCCGTTCCTTCGTGATTTCCTGGATTCGCTTGACGGCATCGTTGATGGCCGCCGCCACCAGGTCCTCGATCATTTCGCGGTCGTCGCCCACTTCGGGATCGATCGCCACGCGCCGCACTTCGTGCCGCCCGTTCATGTGCACCTTGACGAGGCCGCCGCCGGCCTCGCCGGTGACTTCCAGTTCGGCGAGTTCTTCCTGGGCCTTCTTGAGGTTCTCCTGGACTTTCTGCGCCTGTTGCATCAACTGCGCGATGTTGCCTTTCATTTCAGTCAGTGACTCCGTGTATTGATCGGTCGAATCGACTCGCGCACGACTTCCGCGTCGAAATGTTCGACCAGGCGCCGGACGAAAGGATCCGAATCGATGGCTTCTTCCGCCTCCGCCTGCGTGCGTGCGATCTGCTGTTCTTCGAGCATGGCCGGCGTCGCCAGCTCATCGTCATCCACCGGCTGGATGGTGATCCGGAGCTGCTCGCCGGCCCACTCGGTCATGGCCTCTTCCAGCGCCCGCCGAAAGCGCTCGCTGATGAGCACCATGTCGTCACGCGCGGCCGTGAACTCAACCTTGGGGCGATCGTAGCGACCGACAACCAGCATGGCCGCCACCGTCCGGAAGGAATCCGTCAATGGCAGCTCTTCGAGTACCTGGGGCCAGGTGTCGGATCGCAAGGGCGTGGCCTGGTGCGCAACCGTCCGGCTCGACGCCGAAGTAACCGGCTCAGCCCGGGCCCGTTCGGCTTCCGGCGAGCGGCTCTCGCGCACGGGCCCGGCCTCGGCCGGCGCGGCCGTCCTTCCAGCATCCGGGCGGGAGCCGCCGGAGTCGCCCGAAGCGGTAGATGCGCTGCCGCCGCCACCCTGGTCGGCCGCGGCTTCGGCCGGTTGAAAGGCGAACATGCGCAGGATCGTCATTTCGCAGCCGCTTCTTTCCGAAGGCGCCAGCGAGAGGTCGCGGCGTCCGGTGATGGCAATCTGGTACCAGAGCTGGACGTCCTCGGGGTCGAGCCGGCCGGCCAGCTCGACCAGCTCGTCCCAGTCGGCGCGGCTGTCGTCGCGGTAGTCACGAAGCTGCTGGATCAACGCGATGCGGTGCAGGGCTTCGGCCAGGTCGGCCAATAACTGACCCATTCCCCGCGCCTGCGCGAAGACCTCGCCGACGGCGGCGATCGCGGCCGCGGCATCGTCGCCCGCCAGTCCCTCCAGTATGGCGTGAACGTGGCGCTGCTCCACGCTACCGAGCATGTCGCGCACGTCGGCTTCGAGCAGCTTGCCGCTACCGGCCAGGGCCTGGTCGAGCAGGCTCAGCCCGTCGCGCATGCTGCCGTCGGCGGCCCGAGCGAGCAGCTCGACCGCTGCATCCTCGGCCTCGATTCCCTCGGCCTCGAGAATCCGCCGCATCTGACCGCCGATCTCCTCGGTATTGAGGCGCCGCAGGTTGAACTGTAGACAACGCGACAGAATCGTGACCGGGATCTGCTGCGGATCAGTGGTCGCAAGGACGAACTTGACGTGATCGGGCGGCTCCTCGAGCGTCTTGAGCAGCGCATTGAAGCTGTGTCTCGAGAGCATGTGGACTTCGTCGATCAGGTAGACCTTGAAGCGCCCCCGCGTCGGCGCGTACTGGACGTTGTCGAGAATCTCGCGGGTATCATCGACCTTGGTGCGCGAGGCCGCGTCGATTTCGAGCAGGTCGACGAAACGCCCCTCGTCGATCGCCACGCAATTCTCGCACTCCCCGCAAGGGGTGCTCGTGATGCCCTGCTCGCAATTGAGCGACTTGGCCAGGATGCGCGCGATTGTGGTCTTGCCCACGCCCCGGGTGCCGGTAAACAGGAAAGCATGGTGCACCCTGCCTTCGGCAAGGCCGTTGCCGAGCACCTTCACGACGTGGGACTGCCCGACCAGCTCGGAGAAATTACGGGGGCGCCACTTCCTGGCAAGTACCTGATAACTCACTGAAAAACCAACCAATTATCCTGAATTTCGTGCTCATGCAGCCCGTGCGGGGCATGCGTTGACGGCGTCCCCGGAGTTTACACGATCACGCTGCCGACGCGCCGACCCTGCGCGGGCCAGGCGGTCGCCACAAAGAGCGAGAACGGGTTGTCAGGTCGCCAGCGTCAGTGGGATAATACGCACTGGCCTCCACCGGTCTTCCCACACTGGTCTTCCCGTGAACCCCGTCAGGCCCGGAAGGGAGCAGCGGCAGCGGGTTGAACAGGTGCTGGGGTCGGGCTGGTGGGGGCCTTCTCCCCTCAGTCGCCTGGCGGCAACTCGAAGCGATCGGAAAACAGCGCGTTGCGCGGAAAGACTTCCACGACCGTTTCCTGTCCCGGCGCGAGATGGTCGATCACGGCGACCCGATAGAGCGAGTTCGCGTGATGGCGTTCGAACAGTTCATCCGGTACGCCGCCAACCAGCACCTCCCAGGCCCTCGACTCGCCATCGGGCAACCGGAACCAGACCGAAGCACCCGCAACCGCGACCTCTCCCAGGTTGACGACGCGCACGCGCCCCTGACCGTCCCAAGCGGCCAGCCGCTCCATTTCGAGACCGCTGCGGGCCCGCCACCAGCTCGCGATATCGTCCTGCCTGGCCAACCAGACGTCACCGCGATCGATCGCGTACTGCAACAGCTCCTCGACGATATCGAGATGGCCGTCGATCACCCAGGGATGATGCAGCCAGGAGAATAATCCGCGTCTTGCCAGAACGTACTCGAACTTGTCGAACCAGATCGATCGGGCATCAGCATCGTCGATCGCATACTGCTCGAACAGGTGCCAGTCCATCGGCATCGAGGGTGGCAACTGGATCAGGCCGTCGCGGCGATGCGGCAAGGTCACGTTGCTCCAGACATCCGCGTCCCCGGCGTCATGCGTGAAACCGAGTTCAGCCAGCGCTCGCCAGGTCGTGGTGTCCTGTGACAGGTAGGGCGCACGAAATCCCGACAACCTCCGCCCTGCCGGCATCATGGGCTCGAGCAAGTCGCGCATCGTCTGCAGGCGCTGGAACTGCGTGGGATAGTCCTGCCCACTGAAGCTCGTGTGGATATCGCCATGTCCAGCAAGTTCGGAGCCTGCATCGAGGATGGCCTGCACGATTTCCGGATGCTCCACGCCGCCCACGGTTCCCGCATCGCCGCCGCCCTGCCCGACCGTGTAGAACGTTCCGAATCGGCTCAGACCCAGATCGTCGAACAGCTGCAGCAGCGCCGGCACCGCCGTGGACATGGCCGGCTTTTCAGTGTCGCCACTCCATGCGAATGCCGCGGCATTCGCATGCGGCCAGTGCCCGAGCTCCACCAGCAGTTCGTCCTGGGCGAGCCAAGTCAGGGCGTGGACGACAAAGGTCCGCCAGGATCG
This sequence comes from Wenzhouxiangella sp., assembly GCA_036351755.1. Classification (GTDB taxonomy): domain Bacteria; phylum Pseudomonadota; class Gammaproteobacteria; order Xanthomonadales; family Wenzhouxiangellaceae; genus Wenzhouxiangella. The sequence goes on from JAZBPT010000269.1 coordinate 12,524, forward strand.
CGGCCAATCCCAGTTGGCATGGACCCCCGGCAAGGCGCCGCTGTAGATCGCTCGACCGGCCCCGTGCTGGCTTGCGGTCACGGCGACTGCCCCGTCCGGCTCCTCCCAAGGCGCGGTTGAATCGTGCCAGTGTCCAAGGTCGGAAGCCGACTGCACCACGGCGTGATAGCTCGGCCAACCGCCCTCGGACTCATCGTAGTAATAGTGCCGCGCCACGGCCGGGAGTTGCGAAGCGGGCAAGACCGAACCGGCGGCAATCGGGCCGTCCCAGCCTATGCCGGACGTGGCGGCGTATCCTGCATTGAAACGAACCTCCGTGCGCTCGGCACCATCCGACACCACGATTGAAGCCAGACCCAGCGCCGTCTCCATGCGAAGCCCGGAACGACCGGTCGCAAGCAGGCCACCGCCGTCATGAATCCAATCCTGCAGTGCGAGCGCCCCGGCCGGGTCCATCCCGAAATCGAGATGACATGCCACGATGAGGGGGTGATCCAGCGGCAATGAACTGACCGGACTGCTGCGCACATCGATGCGATCGCTCTCGATTCCAACCTCGTCAAGCGCCAGCTCGATGCCCAGGCAATCGAATCCGGAAGCCAGCGAATCGCCGTCGTGCAGCAACAGCACCGTCGCCGAAGCGTACGGGGAGATGAGGAGGAAGATTGCCGCGCAGGACAGGCGTTGCATCGCTTGGATGCCGATCACTGGAAATTCCCCTTTGAATCGGATGGCGGAGAGGGAGGGATTCGAACCCTCGAAGGGCGCTAACCCTTGCCGGTTTTCAAGACCGGTGCAATCAACCGCTCTGCCACCTCTCCGTTAGAACTGATTTTAGACCACAAGCCGCCTGGCGGCGGGCGGCTCTTCGAGCCGCACGAGGGAGGGATTGACTGCGCGCCTGGCGGCGCTTGCCCTTCGCTTCGCTACGGGTTGCTTCGCATCGTCCTCGCTTCGCTCGGGTCGAACCCTCGAAGGGCGCTAACCCTTGCCGGTTTTCAAGACCGGTGCAATCAACCGCTCTGCCACCTCTCCGTCTTGGAGGCTGAATTGTAAACGCTTGGGCATCCATCTGCGAATACAAGAACAACACGCGACCGAACCGATTGCGCACAAAAAACCCCGCTCGGAGCGGGGTTTTTTAATGATGGCGGAGAGGGAGGGATTCGAACCCTCGGTACGGGGTTACCGTACACTCACTTTCCAGGCGAGCCCGTTCGACCGCTCCGGCACCTCTCCAAAACTCGTTTTACAGACAGATTCGGATTCCAAAGTGAAGGCAATCCTGAATCAAGCCGGGCATTGTACCCAATCGCTGCACGATAAGCCAAGCCCGGCCGACCCATTGGCCCGGTTCAGGCCGGCTTCCGGAATAGAAAGATCCCCCACTCCAGGTCGCCGCGCTTGCCGCCGTCCACCCAGTGTTGCAGGCCGGCCTTCATTTTCCGGATGTAGTCTTCGCTGACGCCGCGTTCGCGGAGGACCTCTTCGTTGGCTTCGAGTTCCCGCCTGACGCGGGCGTAATGGCGTGGCAGCTGGTGGCCGTGATCCTCCCAGGTGACCTCCTCCAGGCCCAGCGCTTGCAGGGTCTGCCTGTAGAAGCCGGGGGAGCCGAGGGAATCGAGGTGAATCCGGTCGTAAATCGGCTGGAGTCTTTCGGGATCGGCGTCGTCGGACTGCATCGGGTCGGTGAAGATCAGACGCCCGCCCGGCTTTAGCACGCGGGCGGCCTCGGCGCAGACGCGCGCGCGGTCACCGGAGTGCAGGATGGCGTCCTGTGACCACACCACATCGAAGCTGCCATCTTCGTACGGCAGGTTGGTGAAGTCACCGTCGACGACTTCGATCAGCTTGTCGAGGCCAAGCTCGGCGTTCTTCTCGCGGTCGCGGGCATTCTCGACCTCGCTCAGGTTGAGCGCGACGCAGCGGCAGCCGAACTCGCGCGCCAGGTAGCGCATCGATCCACCGTATCCGGCGCCCAGGTCCAGAACGCGGTCACGTTCGTCGAGGGGACCGAGGACCTCGCTCATTCTCTGGACGGTCCGGCGGCTGGCGGCGGCGATGGGCTCGTCGTCGGATTCGTAGAGACCGACGTGGATGTCTTCGCCGCCCCAGACGTGGAAGTAGAAATTGTCGGCGTCGTCACTGTTGTAGTAATCCCGGGCCGTCTGAACCACCCGCGAGTAAGCCTGGCTGCTCATTCAATCCTCCTGGTCCGTTGCGCCGGAATCTTCCGGGTTGCGGTAACCCTTTTCGGCGACGTGGATGAAGAAATCGGGTTCCTCGCCGGTCGAGCCGGAGTCCTCTTCGAAGTCGGCATAGGTCGTAACGTCCTGAAAGCCCACTTCCTTCATGAGGCTGCGCGTGTAATCACGCCTGAGCGGGAACATGTTGAGGTGAAACACCGAATCGTCGGGAAAGGAGTAGCGAAAACGCGCCAGGCCCTCGTCGACGTACTCCGGTTCCGCGCTGACCTGGCGCCCGCAGTAGTAGTACTTGTGGGAGCTGGAGGCACCGTGATCGAGAATTGCGTCGTAGTTGCGCTGGTCGAGAATCAGGCAACCGTCGTGCTTGAGCGTGGCGTAGAACTCGGCCAGGGCCTTGCGCCGATCGTGCTCGGTGTGGAGGTGCGTGAAAGAATTACCCAGGCAGATCACGGCGTCGTAGGTGGCGTGAACATCCCGGTTGAGCCAGCGCCAGTCCGCCTGGATCGTGCGCAGGATGTGCCCTCTCCGCCGGCCGTTCTCGAAGGCCTTGGCCAGCATTTCCGCCGAGCCGTCGACGCTGCACACCTCAAAGCCTTCCTCGATGAGGCGAACCGAATGAAAGCCGGTGCCGGCAGCGACATCGAGTACGCGCTTGGCGCCGCGCTCCTTGAGCAACTGGACGAAGAAATCCCCTTCGCTACGATAACGCGCGTCCCAGTCGATCAATTCGTCCCACTTGTCGACGAAACGGTGAACGTATTCCTTCTGGTAGTGGTCGGTATCCCGGACGTCGACCGGATCGCGTCCGAACTCCTGCTTTTCGGGTGAAAATGCCTGATGCGACATGGATCTGGCTTTCTCCTGAATGATTGCTCTGCGAATCCACCGCCGACGGTGCGGCATTTGTCATGCCGAGGCGCACTCGGCCTGTCGCTCGACACGTCGATCGCGACGAGGTCGGGCGCCGAAGCCAGCGGAACGGCAGCGATACTAACAAGGGGTCCCGGAACTTGCAGGCCGTAGCGGCGGATTCGTTGACATCCGTGATCGCCCGCAGAATTTGTCGGTGCCCGTCAATTACGCCAGGACACTGAAGCTCTATTCCTGAGCAATCATGTGGCGCAGTTCACATTATTGATGCTTATAAGCCAAACATCGCAAGGCTTTTGAGATCGGGGCACATGTCTTGTAGGAATAGTGGCAGTTTCAATGCTCCAGACAGCACTGCATGGCGAACAGAGCAATTGACCGATGCCCGGGGTTGCGATACATTTCACAGCTTGATCAATTAGTTGCGAAGCTTTTGTCACAAGAGTCTTTGCAGCCGATCCCTGCCGAACCAGCAGCTCCAGGCGGGCTCGAATCGGTGCGCGATGCGCCACACGGCCCGACAACGACAATAAAGGGGACAGACAATTGAAACTGTTTCGGAAGCGTGCGCGAAACCAGGCCATTACCGGCCTGTACATCACTCCGCGTGTCCTCGCCACTTCCGCGGTGGATCACCAGCGGGGCCGCAAGCCGCGCCTGGTGTCTGCACAATGCCTGGAGCTGGGCGGAGACCGGGAGCTCGAAAGAGTCGTGCAACAGGCCGTCCCCGATCGTGGTTCGCTGGTCAATCTGGTGATGGCGCAAGGTCAGTATGAACTGCTTCTTGTCGAGGCCCCGCGCGTCGACCCGTCGGAATTGCGCGCCGCGGTTCGATGGAAGGTCCGCAACCTGATCGATTTTCATATCGATGACGCCGTCATCGACGTTTTCGAGATTCCCGGCCAGAACAACCGCCCGCAGGGTCAGGCCATGATGTACGCCATCGCCGCGCGGGCTCGTGAGGTCCGTGAATACATCGATCTCGTGGAAGATGCCGATCTCGACCTTCGCGTCATCGACATCACGGAAATGGCGCTGCGCAACCTGGCCGCACAGCTGGAGGAGGACGTGCGCGGCGTCGCGATGCTCTACTTCGGCGACGACCATGGCATCATCACCATCACGCGTCAGGGCAGCATGTACCTGAGTCGCAGTCTGGCCACGGGCACGGAGCAGCTGCTCGACGACCCCGACACCTCCTACGACCAGATCGCGCTGGAAGTGCAGCGCTCTCTCGACTACTACGACAGCCACTTCGGACAGCCACCGGTCGCCGCGCTGCGCGTACTGCCCGGCTTTGCGGCTCACGAGGGCCTGGTGGACTCCCTCGGCGAGGCGCTGAGCATCCCGGTCGACGGCTACTGGGTCGAAGACGTGGTCTCGACCGAGATTGACCTGCCCGACGCGTTCCTTTCCGAGTTCCTGATCGCCCTTGGCGGCGCGCTGCGCCACGAGGAGGTCAGCCTGTGAACCAGCAGATCAACCTCTACCAGCCGATCTTCCGCAAGGAGAAGATCGTTTTCTCCGCGCAGACCATCGCCTGGCTGTCCCTGGGACTTGTGGCGCTGCTCGTGCTGTGGTCCGTTCTCGTCGGACAGCGCGTTTCCAGTCTCGAGGAAGAACTGCAGCGCCAGCAGGAAGCCGAACAGCGCGCGGTCGAGCAGGTCGCGGAACTGCAGTCGAACATGCCACCTGAGGAACCCGACGCCGCGCTCGTGGCACAGGTCGAGAATCTTCGGGAACGACGCGAGGGGCTTCGCGAAAGCCTGGCCGCCCTCGACCGTCGAATGCCGGCCGCGGAGCTCGACCTGCTCGCAAGGCTGGACGCGCTGGCCGGGGAAGTGCCAACCGGCCTGTGGCTGACCGAGCTTTACATGGCCGATCAGGGAGAGACGCTCACGGCCGAGGGCAGTGCCCTCGAAGCGCGATTGATTCCCGCCTGGCTGTCGCAGCTCTCGGAGCTCGAGCAGTTCTCCGGGCTCGGCTTCCGACAGGTTCGCCTGTCGGAGCGCGGCGACGGACAGCCCGGCATCGACTTCACCATCTCCACGACCGCGAGGGAAGCCGAATGAGCATGCGTGCGCGAGTGGGAAAGATCGCCGAACGCATCAACGGCCTGAGCCTGCGTGAACGGGCGCTCCTGATGCTGGCCGTATTCGCGGTCATCTTCCTCATCTGGGATTTCTCCACCATGCAA
>JAZBPT010000270.1:0-3427 GCA_036351755.1 Wenzhouxiangella sp.
GCCATCAGCCCGCTCAACAACGTCGAGAAGATCGACGTGCCGATGTTCGTCGTCCAGGGCGAGAACGACCCGCGCGTGCCGGTCACCGAGGCCGAGCAGATCGTCGCCGCCCTGCGCGAACAGGGCAGCCCGGTCTGGTACATGAACGCGCTTAACGAAGGCCACGGCTACCGCCGCAAGGAAAACCGCGACCTCTACAGCGAGGCCGTGGTGCTGTTCTTCCAGACCTTTCTGCTCGACTGATCTCCTCTCCCGGGCGGGCGCCGTACCATCGCGGCGCCCGCCAGTTTCATTTGAAACTATCTCTCTTGGCCCTTAGGGTAGGGGACTTGTCATCGAATCAAGGTCGCACATGAACGATGCCCCCATGATCGAGGTCTCGGGGCTTTACAAGATATTCGGGTCCAACCCCGATGCCGCCATGCCGCTGATCGAGGAAGGTCGCGGCAAGGACGAGATCTTCGACAAGACCGGCCAGACGGTCGGCGTGCACGACGCGGAACTGTCCATTCGCGAAGGTGAGATTTTCGTGGTCATGGGCCTGTCCGGCTCGGGCAAGTCCACCATGGTGCGGCTGCTCAATCGCCTGATCGAACCGACCAGCGGCAGCATCCGCATCAACGGCCGCGACGTGACCTCGATGAGCCACAAGGAACTCATCGAGCTGCGCCGCCGCGATCTCGCCATGGTGTTCCAGTCCTTCGCCCTGATGCCGCACCGCACGGTGCTCGACAACGCCGCGTTCGGGCTGGAGGTGGCCGGCGAAGACCGCGACAAGCGCCGCGAGCGCGCCCTGGAGGCGCTCGAGCAGGTCGGTCTGGAGGCCAACGCCAACAGCTACCCCGACGAACTGTCAGGCGGCATGCAGCAGCGCGTCGGCCTGGCCCGGGCGCTGGCGACCGACCCGTCGATCATGCTCATGGACGAGGCCTTCTCGGCCCTCGACCCGCTGATCCGCACCGAAATGCAGGACGAACTGCTCGAACTGCAGCGCCGGCAGGCGCGCACCGTGGTGTTCATCTCGCACGACCTCGACGAGGCCATGCGCATCGGCGACCGCATCGCGATCATGCAAGACGGCCGCATCGTGCAGGTCGGCACGCCGGAAGAAATCGTCACCCAGCCGGCCAACGACTACGTGCGCTCCTTCTTCTACGGCGTGGACATCTCCCAGGTGTTCACGGCCGCCGACATCATGGACAAGCAGCACCTGACCGTCGTCGAGCGGCCCGGTATGGGCGTGCGCGCCGCCCTGGAGAGCCTGCGGCGCCACGACCGGGACTTCGCCGTGGTCGTCGGCTCGGACGGTCACTACGAAGGCATCGTCTCGGCGGATGCCCTGGCGCGGGTGCTCAACGAGGCCGACGAGCCGGGTTTCCGTGATGCCTTCGAATCAGTGGAGCCCGTCCCCACCGACGGGCTGCTCGACGAGTTGATCGGCCGCTGCGCCGATACCGCGGCGCCGATTCCGGTCGTCGATGCCGACGGCCGCTATCGCGGCGCGGTCTCGCGCAGCCGCCTGTTGCGCACGCTTGATCGCACCAGCGATTCTTGCTCAGAAGCCACGGAAAGCGCGGGAGGTTCCCATGAGTGAATGGCTGGAGAATTTCCGCATTCCGATCGGCGACTGGGTCGAGTCCGTGGTGTCCTGGATCCAGGACAACCTCACCGGGCTGCTCGACGGCATCGCGGCCGTCATCGGATTCCTGACCGATTCTTTCGAGGGCGCGCTCATGGCGCTGCCCGCCTGGCTGCTCGGCCTGGCCATCATCGCCCTGGGCTGGTGGCGCGTGGGCTGGAGGTTCGGTCTGTTCGCCGTCGCGGCCCTGGGCGTGATCCTGGGCATGGACTTGTGGGAGCAGACCGTCGAGACGCTCTCGTTGGTGCTGGCCGCCAGCACCGTCGCGCTTGCCGTGGGCCTGCCGATCGGCATTTCCATGGCCAGAAGCGACCTGGTCGAGTCGCTCATCCGGCCGGTGCTCGACTTCATGCAGACCATGCCGCCCTTCGTCTACCTCATCCCGGCGGCGATCTTCTTCGGCCTGGGCACGGTGCCCGGCGCCATCGCCACGGTGGTCTTCGCCATGCCTCCGGCGGTGCGCCTGACCAACCTGGGCATTCGCCAGGTCAACAAGGAACAGATCGAGGCGGGGCTTGCATTCGGCTGCACCCGTCGCCAGCTTTTAACGAAGGTTCAGCTTCCGCTGGCCATGCCATCGATCATGGCCGGCGTGAACCAGACCATCATGCTGGCGCTGTCGATGGTGGTGATCGCCTCCATGATCGGCGCCGGCGGTCTGGGCAACACGGTCCTGACGGGGATTCAGCGACTCAACGTCGGACTCGGGTTCGAAGGCGGCCTGGGGGTGGTCATCCTGGCCATCCTGCTCGACCGCATCACCCAGAGCTTCGCGCCGGGCCGGCGCGGCTGATTTTTCCCGGGACTGCTCGAAAGAGGCCTTCGCGAAGGCCTCGCCGTGTACCGCCTGACAACCGGGCACGGTGATTTCTCGCACCACGAAGAAGGAGGAGAAAGCACCATGCGAAACCAAATCACCAGAATACTGACCACGCTGGGCCTGGCCCTGGCGCTCGCCGCGCCGGTGCAGGCGCAGGACGTCCGCATCGGCTGGACGGCCTGGTCGGACGCCGAGTTCGTCACCAAGCTGGCCGCGCGCGTCATGGAAGAGCGCATGGACCAGGAAGTCGAACTGGTCCAGACCGACATCGCGCCCCAGTACCAGGGCCTGGCCTCGGGCGACATCGACGCCATGCTGATGTCCTGGCTGCCGGGCACCCACTCGGACTACATGGAAAACGTCGGCTCCGACGTCGTCGATCTGGGCATTCTCTACGGCTACGCCCGGCTGGGCTGGGTCGTGCCCGATTACATTCCCGAAAGCGAGTTGTCCTCGATCGAAGACCTCAAGAAGGACAGCGTCCGCGAACAGCTCGACGGCACGATCACCGGCATTGATCCCGGTGCCGGCCTGACGCGCCTTTCCAAGAAGGCGATCGAGGAATACGGTCTCGACGGCTACGACCTTCAGATCTCCAGCGGTGCCGGCATGACCGCCGCGCTGGAACGCGCCGTCAACCGCGAGGAATGGATCGTGGTCACCGGCTGGAGCCCGCACTGGAAGTTCGGTGCCTACGACCTGCGTTATATCGAAGATCCGCAGGGCGTGCTGGGCAGCTACGAGCGCGTCCATGCGCTGGCCCGCCAGGGCTTCTACCAGGAAAACCCGGAAGCCGCCCTGTTCCTGGCGCGCATGCACTTCGACATCGAGGAACTCCAGGCCGCCATGTTCCAGGCCCAGGAGACCTCCTACGAGGAAGCCGTCACGCAGTTCATCGAAGACAACCCGGAACTGATCGACTACTGGGTGACCGGCAAGATGGACTGATCGCGGCAAGCGATTGACCA
>JAZBPT010000271.1:0-12502 GCA_036351755.1 Wenzhouxiangella sp.
ATCTTCGACGCCCTGGCCCGGACCCGCGTCAGCATCGGCGACTTCAGCGTCGTCGACGACGCCGAGCCCAGCGCTGAGGACCCCGATTCACCCGGTCGCCGTTGACCGCATACCCAGCTCTCAGCCGTAGGTTCCCTCGAGCCACTGCCACATGCTCCTAAGCCCCTGCGCTTCGCCGCCGGCCGGCCGTCCCGGCCGGTCCGACAGGTTCCAGGCATAGATATCGAAGTGGAACCAGTCGATGCCCTCGGCAACGAAGTGATCGAGGAACAGCGCGGCAGTGACGCTGCCCGCGAACTTCGATGTGCCGGTGTTGGAAATGTCGGCGATTGCCGGCTGGATCTGCTGGCGATACGGCTCGAACAGCGGCATGTGCCAGAGCGGGGCCTCGGCTTCGAAACTGAGATCCTGGATGGCGCGGGCCGCTTTCTTGTCGCGCCCGTAGAAAGGCGGCAGGTCCTCCCCGAGCGCGACCCGGGCGGCACCCGTGAGCGTGGCGAAATCGATGATGCGCTCTGCGCCCTCTTCCGACGCCAGCGTGAGCGCGTCGGAAAGGACGACGCGTCCTTCGGCGTCGGTGTTGCCGATCTCCACGGTCGTGCCCTTGCGCGTGCGGATGATGTCCGACGGCCGGTAGGCGTTGCCCGAAATGGCGTTCTCCACGGCCGGAATGTAGACACGCAGGTTCACGTCCAGCCCCAGCGACATGATGATCTTCGCCAGGCCCAGCGCGTGGGCGGAACCGCCCATGTCCTTTTTCATGAGCAGCATGCCGGCGCCCGGCTTGATGTTGAGCCCGCCGGAATCGAAGATCACGCCCTTGCCGACCAGCGCCAGGGGCGGCGCGTCTTCGCGACCCCACTGCATGCGGATCAGCCGCGGGCCCCGGCTCGCCGCCTGGCCGACGACGTGGATGGCGGGGAACTCGCGTTCGAGCTCCTCGCCCTCGAAGACCCGGAAGTCGGCGTCGTGTTCGGCCGCCAGCGACCGCGCCGTCTCCGCGAGCTCTTCCGGGCCGAGATCGATGGCCGGCGTATTGACCAGGTCGCGCACGAAGGCGGACGACTCGACCAGGGTCCGGATGCGCCGCTCGTCGTCCTTGTCCAGCGCCAGGCGCGCAGTCGGCTTGTCGATCTGCTTGTAACGATCGAAGCGATAGCAGCCCAGCCCCCAACCGATGGCGGCGCGCTCACGCTCGTCCCGGGGCCATTCGTTGGACAGGCGATAGTCGCCTTCGGGCAGCGCGGCGGGCAGGTGCGCCAGCGCCCAAAGGCGATCGCCGGGCTCCCGACCGGCCAGGACCCGCCCGAGGCCGCCGCTGCCGTCCGGCACCAGCAGCAGACTGCCGGGCGCGGCCTGAAACCCGCTGGCGTCGATCCAGTCGCGTTCGCCCGCTTCGGCCCGGGCTTTCCAGGATTCGAGCTCTTCGGCATCCAGGGACTGGACGGGGATGGCCTTTTCGGGAGAAACGCAGAACATGTCGACTCCGGTAGATGGGGAAGCTGCCTAGGATATCGCAGCCGCCTGTCGCGGTCGGTGGCGATCAACTGGAGTACTTTCGGCGCCGCCGCTTGACCACGGCCGCAGGCGACTTGAACAGTTCGTAGACCAGCAGGGCGGCGACCACGCCGACACCGGTCCAGATCAGGGAGGGCGCGTCGATCGGCACGGCCGGCGTGAACGCCTCCCAGGCGCGCCGGGCGATCTCCGAATCCCCGTGGCGCAACATCAGGATCGGCTGCATCAGCGGCGAGGCGTCGGCGATCGAGGCGTAGGTCGCCTCGAGTTCGGCAACACGATCGGCGAAGCCCACGGCCGCCTGCTCGCGCTCGGCGGCGGTCAGTTCCGGCACCAGCACGCCCTGCTCCACCAGCGCCAGCGTCCGCCGTGCCTCGTCGAGGTGACCGCCGAGCCGCTGCAGGTAAGCCTGGGTGAAGGCGGGCGCCTGCGACAGGCCCATGCCGCCGCCGGCCCCGGCCACCGCGCTGCCCAGATTGTCGAACTTGCGACCGACCCATCCCATGGGCTCCAGTCTCTGGCGCGGGGCCCGGCGAGTCAAGACGCCGGGACTGTGCCGCAACACGCCGTCAACTGACCGTGTTTGTCACTTCCGGGCGGCCGCTGACGCTCACGTAGAGCCCCAGAATCCGCCCGGCCGGCCTCGAGGAGATGATCCACGGCAAGTCGCGAATGCTTATGGCCCGGGAATTGCAACGAATGGGGCATGAACGCCGTGACCCGAAGTAACTCATCCCGTCCCCGCATCCTGTTCGTCGACGACAGCCGCCTGATGCGGGCCTGTGCCACGCGAATACTGAGTCAGGATTTCGACCTGCTGCTGTCCGAATCCGCCGAACAGGCCTGGGAGCTGCTGCAGGAAGACGCCAGCATCGAAGCCCTGTTCAGCGACCTGCACATGGACGGCAAGAGCGGTTTCGACCTGCTGCAGCAGGTCCGGCAGGCCGAACAGCCGCACCTGGTCGACCTGCCCGTGGTGCTGATCACGGGTGAGGAAGACGGCGAGACGCGCCGCAAGCACGCCCTGATGCTGGGCGCCACGGACTTCATCTCCAAGCCGTTCCAGGCCAGCGAACTGCTCGCGCGGGCGAGCGCGTACGCCCAGACCAGCCAGTCGGCCAAGCGCCTGCGCCTGCTCGAGGAAGAGCACCACGTCGACGCCGAAACCGGCCTGGGCAACCGCCGCTACTGCGAAGAACGCCTGATGCAGGCGATGAGCTTTGCCCATCGCCACCAGCAGCCCCTGGTGCTCATGCACCTGCGACTCGACGGCCTGACCGCGCTGCTCGAGGAAATGGGCGAACCCCATGCCGAGCGCGCCCTCAAGCGCATCGGCGACACGCTCAAGCGCCGCATCCGCCGCGAGGACACCGTCTTCCGCACCGAGGACGAGACCTTTTCCTTCCTGCTGGCCGCCACCGACGCCGCAGGCGCGGAAAAGCTGCAGAGACGATTCATGCCGGATCTCGAGGAACTCGGCCTGTGCCCCGAAGACGAGGCGCTTGCCGTGCAGGCGGGGTTCATCGTGCAGACGCCGCCGCCGATGAACGGCCGTGACGGTGCACAGATCCTGGAGGACGGCCTCTCCGGCGAGGCGACGCCCGTCTCGCCCCCCGGCGCGGCGAGCACGTCGGTGCCGGGCATCGAGCAGGCGCTACGGCTGCTCGAGCAGGGCCGGGAGGACCAGGTCACGCCGCATCTCGAAGCACTCCGGGAACGCCTGCAACCGCTCCTCGACCTGATCGGGCGCGGCGGCGCGCGGGCTGCGGGCGAAGGGGCGAACCGGGACCTTCACTGAGCGGAATCGGTCGAGGCGGCTCGACCGCCTTCCGTTTCGGCCAGGCGCTCGTCGAGCCAACGGGCCAGGCTGCCGAAAGCCTCTTCCATACCTGCTTCCATGGCGGACATTGCAGCGTCGAGGTTTGCGTTGGACGCCGACTTCCGGCTGGTGACGCCGGTAGAATCCAGCAAGGCACCGCCACTGTCGAAAAGCCGCGCGACGATGGCGATATCCGCCGCCAGTCCGCTGTCGCTTTCCACCAGCTCGAAGCGCCTCAGCACCAGATCCAGGCGATATTCCGCGGGCAGGCTGCCGTAGCGGCCCACCATCGCCACGCGGCCGTCGAGATGGGCGACCAGCAGGTCCTGCACGAGGTCCGGCGCCCGGTCGATCCAGGCGGCCCCGGCCCAGGGCATCAGGACGCGGTCGCGCCGCACCAGGATGCGGGTGGAGTCGCGCGCGCGGTCGGCCTGCGGGCGGGCGATCGCCAGCGTGCGGTCGGCCTCACCGGCGCCGGGCGCGGCATCCGCTTCGAGCTGCGGGGCGATCAGGCGATAGCGCGTTTCACTGCCGCCGAGCACGCAGGCCGAAAGCAGGGTCGCGGCGGCGAGCAGGATCGCGGTCTTGAGGGCATTCGACGTCATTGCGGTTCGTACTCCTCGGGGCGCTCGTCGCCGAGCAGGAAGCCGGCCGGGTTGCGTTCGAACTTGTCGGTCAGCGCCGACAGCTCCTCGATCAGCTGGCGCAGGTCCTGAACGGCCGGACCGAGCGGCGTGATGACCTGGTCCCCGAATCCGGCCACGGCCGATTCGTTGCGGGCGATCATGCGATCGATGCGTTCGGTCGACTGCGCCAGGCGCGACATCGCCTCGCGCAATTCGTCGGCGGCATCGGGAAAGGTCTCGAGCAGCGCCGGCTCCAGTCGCTGCAGCGTTCCGGAGATGTCGCCGACCGCGCCGCGCAGTTCGCGGATCAGCGGCACCAGCTCCTCGCTGCCGCGGTGCAGATTCTGAACGATTTCTCCGAGGCGGTCGCTCTCGCCGGTGAGGGCCTGCGTGAATCGATCGATGTTGTCGAGCGTGGTGGCGACACGGTCGGCGTTCTCGTCGCTGAGAAACTCAAGCAGGCGAAGCATCACCTGGCTGGCCGTGCTGGCGATGTCCTCGGAAGTCTCGATGAGCCGCTGCAGCCCGGACTCCTCGGCGATGATGACGGGCCGATCGCGACCGGATCCGGCCTCGAGCGGCGGACTGTCGGAGCTGCCGCCGCGCAGCTGGATGGTCGAAACGCCGGTCAGGCCCGACACCGACAGGCGGGCGGTGGTGTCCTCGCGCAGGGGCGCCTGCGCGTCGAGACGGATGACCGCGATGACGCGCCCGGGATCCTCGGGCGAGAGTTGCAGGTCGCGAACGCTGCCCATGCTGATGCCGTTGTACTGGACGCCCGAACCCACGTTGAGTCCGCTGACCGGCTGCAGGAAGTGCACCTCGAGTTCCTGCCAGGCTTCTTCGCTGGCCCACTGTGACGACCACAGCCCGCCGAGCACGAGCAGGATCGCTCCGGCGAGCGTGAAGGCACCGATCAGTACGTGATTGGCCCGCGGTTCCATGTCTATTGCTCCCTTCGCCCCTGCGCGGCCTTCGCCTGCCTGGCGCGCGGCCCGTTGAAGTAATCCCGCACCCAGGGATGATCGAAAGCCTCGACCTCCTCGAGCCGGCCGCTAACCAGCACCCGCCCGTCGCCGATCACGGCGATCCGGTCGCAGATGGCGTAAAGCGTATCAAGATCGTGGGTGATCAGGAATACGGTTAGACCGAGCGCATCCGCCAGGGTCCGCAGCAGTTCGTCGAAGGCCGCCGCGCCGATGGGATCGAGGCCTGCTGTTGGCTCGTCGAGAAACAGCAGCTCGGGGTCGAGCGCCAGGGCGCGCGCCAGGCCGGCTCGCTTGCGCATGCCGCCGGACAACTCCGAGGGATACTTCCCGCCGGCAGAAACCGAAAGGCCGGTGAGCCGGATCTTCAGGCGTGCCAGCTCGCAGCGCAGGTCGCTTCCGATGTCGCGGTAGTGGGTACGAATCGGAACCTCCACGTTCTCGCGCACCGTCAGCGAGGAGAACAGCGCCCCGTCCTGGAACAGAACCCCGGTGCGCCGCCGCAGCGTTTGCAGGGACTCACCCTGACCGCTCACGCTTCGGCCCAGCACCTCGATCGAACCCGCCTGCGGTGGGCGCAGCCCCAGGATGGCACGCATCAGAACCGACTTGCCGCTGCCGGACCCGCCGACAACGCCCAGGATCTCGCCGCGCCGCACGTCGAGATCGAGCCCGCTGTGGACGGTCTGTGTGCCGAAACGGTTGACCAGACCGCGCACGCGCACGGCCGCCTCTCGTTCGCTCGTCCCCGCGCTCACCAGCCGATCTCCATGAAGAAAACGGCGGCCAGCGCATCGATGATGATCACCAGGGTGATGCTCTGCACGACCGCCGAGGTCGTGCGCTCACCCACGGACTGGGCCGTTCCGGCCACCTTGAAGCCTTCCAGGCAACCGATCAGCGCGATGGTGGCGGCGAACAGGGGCGCCTTGAGCAAGCCGACCAGGTAGTGCTGCAGGGAGACAGCCTCGCGCGTTCGCGTCAAGAACATCTCCGGCTCGATGCCCAGCGACAGCACCGAAACGACCAGGCCGCCGGCAAAACCCGCGATTGTCGCCAGCAAGGAAAGGATCGGCAGCATGACCAGCAGCGCCAGCAGGCGCGGCAGCACCAGCAGCACGACGGGGTCGAGCCCGAGGGTGCGCATGGCGTCGATCTCCTCGCGCGACTTCATCGTGCCGATCTGCGCCGTGAACGCGCTGGCGGTGCGCCCGGCCAGCAGTATGGCCGTCAGCAGTACGCCGAATTCGCGCAGGAATGAATAGGTGATCAACTCGACAACGAACAGCTCGGCCCCGAAATCGCGCAGCACCGTCGCCCCCAGGTAGGCGACCACGGCGCCTACCAGGAAGGCCAGCAGCGCGGTCAGGGGAAGGGCGTTGAGTCCGGTCTGCTGCATGTGGAATACGGTGGCGGTCACACGCCACTGCGCCGGACGGAACAGCGTGCCGAGAAGTCGGCTGATGGCCATTCCCAGGAATCCCACAAGCAGCCGAAAGTTGCTGCCGGCGCCGGCCACGACGCGCCCGATACCTCCCAGCCACTCACGCCAGAGCGGCGGCGGCTCGGCTTCAACCTCGCCTTCATCCTCAAGGGCATCGACGATCAGGGCAAGCAATGAACGGTGCTCATCGCGAACCGCAATGGCATCAGGACCGACGGACAAAGCCCGCGCAGCCCGGAGAAGAATCAGCGCACCGGCCGCATCAAGGTGGTCGATCCCGGTCGCGTCGATGCTGCCTGCGGTGCCGCTCGTAGAGCCCGGGATCCGATCGAGTTCGGAGGCATGCACCAGGCGCCAGTCACCGCGGGCCAGCCAGCGGTCACTGTCGGCGGTATCGACGACGAACTCGGCGGATTCGACCATCAGCGCAAAGCCTTCGATCAGGAGAAAATGGCCACAAGGATCGTTCGCCTCGATTATGGCACGAGGTGCCGGCTCCCATGGCGCGTCGCCCGGCAGCACCCGCCCCCGCGAGCAGGCGCTTGGCGGACCCCTCCAGAATTCGGCAACTTGGGCATACCGTCCTTCGCGGTAGCCGGGCCGGTAACCTTGTCAAGCTAGTCGAAGGGCACACGATAGGCGCCGCCGCGCCGCCGAATCTCGAGCGTCAGGTTCTCGCCGTCGTCGAGCGGGAATAAGCTCCGCATTCCGGCCAAGTCACGAACCCGCTGGCGATTCACGGCAACGACCAGGTCTCCCGGGCGCAGCCCCGCCTCCCAGGCCGAGGAGTTCCTGCGTACGTTCTCGACCAGCACGCCTTGTGCCCGGGCTCGCTCCGGAATTCTCACCAGAGCTGCCCCTTCAAGGCGTGGGTCCAGCCGCTGGCCGGAAATTCGCTCGTCGAGGTTCTCCTCGATCACGATACGCACCGAGTCCTGGCTGCCGTCACGCAGGTACTGAACGCGCACGCGGCTGCCCACCGCCAGCAGGCTCTCGATGTTGCGCAGGCCCTGAGCGTTCTCCACGGGACGCCCGTCCACCGAGACGATCACGTCGCCGGCCTTGAGCCCCGCTGCGAGCAGTGCCGAGCCCTCGTCGAGCCGGGTGATGACCGCGCCACGGGTCGTTTCCACCCCGAGGGCTTCGCGCAGCTCCTCGTCGAGGTCCTGGACTTCGATGCCGAACGAACCCCGCCGGACCTCGCCGTACTCGATGAGTTGCGTCATGACATGGGCGGCGGTGCTCACGGGAATGGCGAAGCCGATCCCCACGTTGCCGCCCGACGGCGTAAAAATGGCCGTATTGATTCCGACGAGCTCACCTCTGAGATTGATCAACGCGCCGCCGGAATTTCCGGGATTGATGGACGCATCGGTCTGGATGAAGTTCTGATACTCGAGTCCACGCAGACCGCTCCTGCCGAGGGCCGAGACGATGCCGGAAGTCACCGTCTGGCCCAGGCCGAAGGGATTGCCGACGGCCACGACGAAATCCCCCACCCTGAGCCGATCGGACTCGTCGAGCGGCAGCTCGGCCAGCGCGTCGGCATCAATGCGGATGACCGCCAGGTCGGTATCGCGATCGGAACCGACAAACTCGGCGGCGAACTCACGGCCGTCCTCGAGGCGCACGGCGATGTCGTCGGCGCCCTCGATCACGTGGTTGTTGGTCAGCACGTAGCCGTCTTCGGCGTCGACGATCACGCCCGAACCCAGGCTCTGCTGCACGCGTTCGCGCGGCATGCTGGGAAAATCGAAGAAGCGGCGGAAAAAGGGGTCGTCGAAGAAGGGGCTGGTGCGCACCTGCACGCGTGTGCGCGTGTGTACGTTCACGACCGCCGGCATGACCTCCTCCAGCACCGGGGCGAGCGAGGGCAGCGGCTCGCCGTCGACCGACGCCGGCAGCGCAGCCGCCACCGTCCGCATCGCGAAAAGCAGTATGAAGACGAGGGTGAAACGAAATGTGTTATTCATCATGCGCCTTTAGGCTCGATAAGGTGAGTGGAACGACGCCGCATTGGACTGATCCGGACGGCGGCGGGTTCACTCGATCCGCCATCCGGCGCAAACGCGCCTGCAACGGGTCTCGAGGCCGTTCGCCGGGGTTGCATTTGCTCGCAAAACCCGGATGATATAGGCGCAACACAGGTTTCGCGACCCAACATCTTGGGTCCATAGAGCCTGGAGAGCACAATATGCTGAACCTGGACCAGCAAGTACTGAGAACGGACGTCACCGGCATGCCGCTCGAATGGATCGGCTACCAGGCTGCGGTCCGCCTCATCGTACTCGACCAGGTCTGCTACGCGCTGGGCAGCGTGCTCTATCGCCTGCACGGCGGCATCAACGCCAGCAGCGGCCGGCGCACCGAAATCCCGGTCAATGCCATCATCGCCACGCATGGCTCACACCCCGACGCCCATCGTTTCTATGATCGCTACACGCCGCCGCTGTCGAACCGGGCCCTGTTTCGCCGTGACGAAAACCTTTGCCTCTACTGCGGGGAACAGTTCCGGGATCGCGATCTTTCGAGAGACCACGTGCACCCGATCTCCCAGGGCGGGGTCGACACATGGGCCAACGTGGTCACGGCCTGCAAGCGCTGCAACAACCATAAGGGTTCACGCACACCCGAAGAAGCGGGCATGCAGCTGCTGGCCATTCCTTTCACACCCACGCATGCCGAATACGTCTACCTGCAGGGACGACGCATCCTGGCCGACCAGATGGAGTTCCTGCTCGCCCACTTCCCGCGCAACAGCATCCTGCGCCAGAGACTGACCGCCGCATACTGATGACACCGGATTCCAGCGGAGCCGACGGCCGGCAGGTGTATCTCGTCGACGCCAGCGTCTTCATCTTTCGCGCCTGGCATAGCATGCCCGACCGTTTCGCCGATCCCGCAGGCCGCCCCACGAATGCGGTTTACGGGTTTGCCCGCTTTCTTTGCGAATTGCTGGAACAGACCCGGGCCGGGCACGTCGCTGTGGCCTTCGATGAATCGCTGACCACTTCGTTCCGCAACGAAATCTATCCCGAGTACAAGGCCAACAGGGAAGCCGCGCCGGAGGAACTCAAGCGACAGTTCGCCTGGTGCCAGGATCTCGGCCGGGCGCTTGGCGTCACGGTGTGTGCCGACAGCTATTACGAGGCCGACGATCTGATCGCCACGCTGGCGAGTCAGTGTCGATCGAGGGGACAGTCGGTCTGCGTGGTCACCGGTGACAAGGATCTCGCGCAACTGCTGGTCGACGAAGACCACTGGTGGGATTTTTCCCGGAGGCGGCGGCTGGACCGCCGCGGCGTGTACGAACATTTTGGCGTACACCCTCACCAGATCGCCGATTTCCTCGCTCTGACCGGCGACGCAGTCGATAACATCCCCGGCGTGCCCGGGGTCGGCCCCAAGACCGCCTCCGCGCTGATGGCCCACTTCGGGAGTCTCGACGCGCTATACGAGCGTCTCGACGAAATCGCCTGGCTGAAAATACGGGGCGCGAAGACCCTCGCCGCCAAGCTCAGGCAGCACGAATCGGCGGCGCGCCTCGCTCGCCGCCTGACGGGATTGCACACTGAAGTGCCCAAGCTGGCCGAAATCGGTCAACTGAAGCGGGGCCGGGCTGATGGCGACGCGCTCGACGCCCTGCTCGACAGCCTCGGCTTTGGCCGCCCGCTCCGCGAGCGGCTTCATCGCCTGGGCGACTTCCGGACGATCCCGGAAGCCGCCCAGAATTCGGTCAGTTCTCGGGATCCGTCTCGCTAGTCTGCGCTTCCTGCTGGCGTTGCCGCTGGCGATTGAGCTGCTCGAGCACGGCCTGGCCAACAACCCGCACCGAAGCATTGTCGACGTCAATCGTCATGATCGGCACGTCGGGCAACTGCCCAACGACGTCGCCGTCAGGAGTGACGTGCTGCCAATGACTGGCGCCGAAGAAGTACAGATCCTGGCCGTCCATGACGCCAAAGGTAGGCGTATCGAACTCCTCAAGCGCTGCGGCCAGTGGAGCGACGGCCGTCACACCCAGGCCATCTTCACCCAGTTGCAGACGAACGACGCGCTGCGGCGTGATGGCGTTCTGGATCATGATCAGATGGTTGTTCCACCAGTACAGCCCATCGATGCCGCCCGCATTCAATGTCTCGGGAACGGCTAACTGCCATGCTTGCTGTCCGCTGGTAGCGTCGACCACGAAAATACCCAGCGCATAATCGGCGACATAAAGCAGGCTACCGTCATCATTGAGCGTCATGCCGCGCAAGCTCGTGAATCCCGAATGCCCGAAGAAAGGCCTCAGTTCATCGGCACCCGGCTCGAGACGATAGATGATCGGAGCCTGGGTATCGGCCGCAAAGACCGTGCCGTCGGCCGAGACGGCGAGGGATCCAAGCAGGTTTCGGCCGCCCCCGCTACTGAGCGCATACTCACGCTCAAGCTCACCCGATTCCAGGTCGAGCCGGAGCAGACTGCTGCGAACATCATCTTCTCGCGCTTCCCCCTGGAACTGCTGGGCGTTGCCGGAAGCTACCCACAAATGACCGCGATCCGAATCGACGGCGAGGTCGAATACGGCCTGAAGCTCCGGCAAGTCTTCCGCCGACGCCACTGTCTCCCAACTCTCGCCATCAGCACTCGCCAGAATCATGCCGTCGCGTACAGTTCCGACCAGGACACGACCCGAACTTTTGTCGAACGCCATCGCCTCCGGCATCGCATACTGGCTATCGAGACGCGACCAGACGTCGACATCGCCGAAAGGCTCACCCGCCTCGGTCATCATCGTGTTCAGGTATTCATAGAGCTCGTGCTGACGCATCGGCTCGACTGCGTCGATTGAATCCCAGTCTTCCGAAAGGCCCTGTTGCTGCATCTTCAGCATCATGTCGTACGCCTTGCTGTAGTTTCCCAGCTTGGCATTGCCCTCGACCAGGTGCCGCATGAAATCCTGGTTGTAGGGACGCAACTCGTGGAGCTTTTCGGTCGCCTCGACCCAGGACTCGATGTCCTGTCTTTGGTAGGCCTTGGCCGCCTTTCGGAGCCAGTCGCTAAACTGCTGCCCCGGCGCCATAGGCTGTTGCAAAGCGTCTGACTGGGCGGCTGCTTTGTCGCCGCGCGAGGCGCTGTCGCCATCCTTGGCCTCGTCGGAATCCGACTGTGCCAACACAGCCAAGGAGAGCAGAGAAACAATGGCCAGGGTGAAGACCTTTGCGAAAATGCGCATAATCCGTTTTCCTGTTGATTTGAATATTCGCTGGAGCTGGGACTGTCGACGGCCGCAATCGTTCCGGCACGATCCCCGGTGATCTCCCCGAAGGACCCGAAAGCATGGACCACACGACCAAAAAAGACACTCTATTGTACGCGGGACGCTACCTCCAGCTGGTGGACCGCGGTGGTTGGGAGCTGGTGTCGCGCCGCCACCGCGTCGCCGTGCTGGTCGCCTGGACCCCGGAGGACGAAATTCTGCTGGTGGAGCAATTCCGCGTGCCCGTGGGCCAACGCACGCTCGAATTGCCGGCGGGCCTGGTCGGTGATGAGCCCGGACGGGAATCCGAAGCGCTGCTAGAGGCCGCGCGACGCGAACTGGAAGAGGAGACCGGCTGGCGCGCCGGCAATGTGGCCGAGATCATGCCCTGCCCGACTTCGGCCGGCATGACCGACGAAATGGCCGTGTTCGTGCGCGCGACCGACCTGGTTCGGACGGGCGACGGCGGCGGCGACGCCAGCGAAGACATCGTAGTCCATGCGGTCGGCCGGGAGCAGATCGACGACTGGCTGGCGGAGCGGCACGCCCGTGGCTTCGCCATCGACCCGAAGATCTACACCGCGCTGTACTGGTCGCGCCCAGGGAGCTGAGCGCTCAGAGCATCCAGCGGCCCGCGGCGGTCGCGATGCCCATCAACGCGGCCGCCGCGATGACGAGCCAGGTCAGGCTGGTTCCCCAGAAACGTCCAGGAGAGTAACCCGATCGCCGATTGAGCCCGGCGAAACCGTGAATCGTACGCCCCAGCAGCAGGACCAGCCCCAGCAGGTGGACAGCCCACACCGGCGCGGCGGTGCCGGCCTCGACCATCGCGACCAGCAGCAGGGCCAGCGGCACGTACTCGGCGAA
>JAZBPT010000272.1:0-3080 GCA_036351755.1 Wenzhouxiangella sp.
ATCTCGAAGGCAATCCCAACGCCAACGGCGGCACCATGGGCCATCGTCCCGACCGATTCCAGGGCTACGGCCGCCTGGATCTGGACGCCGTCGTGAATCCGGTCGCCGAAGTCTTTCTGCACGACCAGTCGCAGGTCTTCGATACCACCGGGCAGGAGTGGACGGCCGTTTTCGAACCCGCCGACCCGGACCAACCGGTGCGCGTCATGCTCGCCTGGACCGATGCACCCGGAGCGGGTCTCGGTGGGAATAGCGAAGCTTGGGTCAATAACCTGGATCTTTCCGTCGGCGCAGACGGCCAGACCTACTTCGGAAACGTCATCGGCGCGGATGGCTGGTCTGCACCGGGCGGAAGCGCCGATGCCATGAACAACCTGGAAGGCGTTTTCCTTTCGCCCGCCCAGACACCCGACTCCTTCTCGATCACGGTTTCCGCCGCCGACCTTCTCGGCGATGCGCTCGCCCCCTACAACCCGGGCAACCCCAGCCAGGACTTCGCCCTGGCCTGCTACAACTGCCTACAGACCGACGCCACCTTCTCGCTCTCGACGTCATCCCCCGGGACACTGCAGATCTGCGCCCCGGAAAGCGGCTCCAATCAGTACCAGGCCGTTCTCGACATCGATCCCGTCGGACCCTACAGCGGGCAGGTGGCACTCACAACGAGCGGGCTGCCGTCCGGCACGACGGCGAGCTTCAGTCCGGAGAGCGTCACGGTACCGGGCTCGGCAACCTGGACGCTGGACGTCGGTTCAACCACGCCGGACGGCTTCTACATCGCCACGCTCGGCGGCGACGACGGAGAGCGCCAGCAGGGCGTGGACTTGTACCTGGACATCGACGCCTATCTGGACACGGCGCCGACGCCGCTCACGCCCGAGGAGGGCCGCGAGGCACGCAGCCTGACCCCGCAGTTCACCTGGGAGGGCTTGCCCGGCGTGTCGCGGTACCGGGTACAGATCGCGACGGACCCGGGCTTCAACAGCGTCGTCTCCGACGGCATCATCAACGGCACGAGCTACACGCCTTCCGTCAGCCTCGACACGAGCACCGCCTATTTCTGGCGCGTCCAGGGAAACAACCTCTGCGGGGGCGGCGTGTGGAGCGAACCTCGCGGCTTCCAGACCATCATGTTCACGGACCGTTTCGAGAATGCTTCCTCGAATTGACAACGACGGCTTGCTCGCACGTCGTTTCGCTACTGCGTTGGCATCGATAACCTTCGCGGTAGTGGGGCAAATTGCAGCCGCGAGCACACCGGAAATCATTCGTGTTTACGACGTGCCGCAACCTCGAATCGCAGAAGTAGTAAAGCTTGGTGACTTCTGGGGGCCTGGCCGTGAGCAAGATCGAACTTACCTCGTGATGGCCGTTGATGACCAAGCTCGCCAATCCATCGAAAAACTGGGGTTCGACGTAGAGATCGATCAAGAAAGGACTGCCTCGGCAGAGCGATTCCTCTCCGTCGATCGCGAGCAGTGGCGGCTTACCGGACAGCCCGGCATCCCCGGCTACCCTTGCTATCGAACGGTCGAAGAGACGCATGGAGATCTAGCCGCCCTAGCCGTCGCTCGACCGGAGCTGGCAAGCTGGCAATCGATCGGTCAGACCTGGAGATCGGAGAATGGCCAGCCGGGAGGCGATGACATCAACGTGCTGGTGCTAGCCAGCGAAGCCAGCCCTCACGATCGAGCTCCCATGTTGCTAATGGCAGCGCAGCATGCTCGTGAGCTCGCCACGGCCGAAACAGCGACTCGTTTTGCCGAGTGGCTGGTTGAGAACTACGACGATAATGCGACCGCGCGCTGGCTTCTCGATCACAGAGAAATCCACATCGTCGCACAGCAGAACCCCGATGGCCGCCGCGAAGTCGAAGCCGGCGAGATCTGGTGGCGCAAGAACGGAAATCAGAACGCCTGTCCTGGTGGAACACCCGGCGTGGACCTCAACCGCAACAGCACGCATTTCTGGAACGAGTTCTCCAGCGGGAATGCGTGCTCCGAGACCTACAGAGGAAATTCGCCAGCATCGGAACCCGAGACACGCGCCGTACAGAACTATATGGAGCAAGTGTTCGATCAATATTGGTCTGGCGGCAACGAGCAAGTGCCCGACGACGCGCAGGGACTGTTCATATCACTTCATTCATTCGGCGAACTGATTCTGTTTCCTTGGGAGGGTACTGACGCAGGGGCATCCAACAACGCGCCTAATCACAACCAACTTGCCTGGCTGGGCCGAAAGTTCGGCTTCTTCACGGGTTACGATGTGGGGCGAGCAATTCTCTCCCCAGCCGGTGGGACGATGACCGACCAGGCCCACGGAGAGTTCGGCGTGGCTTCGTACACCTTTGAAATCGGCACGAGCTTTCACCAGAGCTGCAATTACTTCGAGCACACCATGTGGCCCGGACTGCTACAGTCGCTGATCTACGCCGCGAAGGCGGCGCGACGGCCATATCAGGCACCATCAGGCCCAGATGTCGTCAACATCACGTTGGAATATGCCCACACCGCGGGCATCGTTCGAGTTGCGGGAGTGGCAGATGACAACCGTTACGATCGGGGCGGGGTAACCGAAGCGCCGAGAGCTAACCCGGTAACCGAGCCGATCGAGATTCGTGCAAGCTACGATACCCCCCCCGATCAGGCACCAGATCCACTAGTTGTCAGCCTGCCCGGCGACTCGAGCAATCAAGTTTTCGAGTTCGAAATCACCCCACCAACCGCCCCCGGCCCACGAAGGCGGCTGCTGTTCTTGCAGGCCAGCGATCGCCAGGGCCGGACCGGTGTCGCCTCGGCCATATGGGTCGAAACCGGTCAGATCCACGGTGATCGCTTCGAGCAGTCACCCTGAAGAGTAAAGGTCCCTGGGTCGACCTCGAGATTTGGCTCTAAACTCCGAAACGGTCAGTCAGCCGCTTCTTCTGCTCCTTCCTCTTCCTCGTCGGAAGCAGCCACCCGGGCCATGCCGATGAGCTGCTCGTCCTCGCCGAGACGAATGAGCGTGACGCCCTGTGTATTGCGGCTCATCTGCGAGATTTCCTCGGCCGATGTGCGAACCAGTGTGCCGGCGTTGGA
>JAZBPT010000273.1:0-5742 GCA_036351755.1 Wenzhouxiangella sp.
GAAGCCCAGGTCCTCGGCCAGGCCCAGCATCCGCGTATTCTGCTGAAGGACCTGGCCGACCACCTCGCGAACGCCGGTTTCCCGGCAGTGATCGATGAGTTTCTGCAGCAGGATGCGGCCCAGGCCGCGCCCCTTGATGTCGGAGCGCACGACGACGGCGAACTCGGCGCGATGGCCGGAGGAATCCTTCGCGATGCGCGCCACGCCCAGAGTGCATCGCTGCTCGTCGACGGCGATGAAAGCCATCTCGCGCTCGTAGTCGATCTGGGTGAAACGCGCCAGCTGCGAGTGTTCCGGCTCGCGGATCACGCCGAAGAAGCGGAAGCGGACGTCCACGGCTTCCAGGCTGTTGAAGAAGTCGCGGTGCGCCGGCTCGTCCTCCGGCCGGATGGGCCGGATGGAGATCTCGCCGTCGCCGAAGGGAATGCGCTCGGCCAGGTGGGTTGGATAGGGCGCGATGGCCGGACGCCGCCTCGCACCGGCCTCGGCGGGCCGCAGCTCGATGCGGGCGTCGAGCGCCACCACGCCTTCGTCGTCGGCGAGCAGCGGATTGATGTCGATCGATTCGACGGCCCCGAGGTCGGTCATCAGGCGCGCGGCCCGCACCAGCACGTCGCAGACCAGGTCGACCCGCGCCGCCGGCCGGTGACGGTAGCCGGCGAGCAGTTTTGCGACCCGCGTGCGGTCGATCATCTGGCGGGCCAGGCTCATGTTCAGCGGGGGCAGGCCGACGACCGTATCGCCGACGACTTCCACCGCCGTACCCCCGCTGCCGAAGAGCATCACCGGGCCGAAGACCGGGTCCGTGCTCGCGCCGACGATCAGCTCCACGCTGTGGGCGCGGCGCACCATCTGCTGCACCGAGAACCCGTCGAGCCGGGCATTGCCGTGCCGTGCGACCCGACGGGCGATGCCCTCGGCGGCCTCGCGCACGGCATGCTCGGACTCCAGGTCGAGCACGACCCCGCCGACATCCGACTTGTGCGAGATGTCGGGTGAAATCACCTTCAGCGCCACCGGAAAGCCGATCTCGGTCGCCAGGCTGGCGGCTTCCTCCGGCGAGCCGGCCTGGCGCGTCTCGACCACCGGGATGCCGTAGGACGAAAGCACGCACTTGGCCTCGACCTCGCTCAGCCAGCGGCGGCCCTCGTCGTGGGCCCGCTTTAGAATGACCGAGACCGAGTCGGGGTCCATGACCGCCGAAGTCGGCATCTCCGAGGGCGTCTCCATCAACGCCACCTGGTTGGCGCGGTATTCCTGCAGGGCCAGGAAGGCGGCCACGGCGTCGGCCGGCGACAGGAAACCCGGCAGGTCGGCCGCGGCGAAGGCCTCGTAAGCCTCGCGTGCCGAGGCGCCGCCCAGCCAGCAGCCGAAAACCGGCTTGGCGGCCGCGGCCGCGACGGGTGCGAGCTCTTCGGCCACCGTGCGACTGTCGGCCAGGGCCGTGGGCGCATGCACGACCAGCACGGCATCGACCGCCTCCGAAGCCACCAGGATCTTGAGGGCTTCGATATAGCGCCCGGCCGGGGCGTCGCCGATGATGTCGACCGGGTTGCCGCGCGACCAGTTGTGCGGCAGCACCTCGTCGAGCTTGTCGAGCGTGGCCCCGTCCAGCTCGGCCAGCTGCCCGCCGCCGAGCACCAGCTCGTCGGTGGCCAGGATGCCCGGCCCGCCGCCGTTGGTCAGGATGGCCAGGCGGTCGCCCTCGTGCGGGCGCACGCGGGCCAGGAATTCGGCGGCACGAAACAGGTCCTCGATGCCGTAGACGCGCAGCGCGCCGGCGCGCCGGATGGCGGCGGCATACACCTCGTCGCGGCCGGCCAGCGCGCCCGTGTGCGAGGCCGCGGCCCTGGCGCCCTCGGGCACGCGACCGGACTTGACCACCACCAGCGGCTTGTTGCGCGAGGCCGCACGCGAGGCCGACATGAACTTGCGGCCGTCGGTCAGCGCTTCCATGTAGAGCAGGATCGAGCGCGTACGTGCGTCCGAGCCCAGGTAATCGATGACGTCGCCGATATCGACGTCCAGGCAATTGCCCAGCGACACGAAGGACGAGAAGCCGATGTCTCGCTCGGCCGCCCAGTCGAGCACGGTCGTGGCCAGCGCACCGGACTGGGTGACGAACGCGACCCGCCCGGGCACGGGCTTGCCCGGTGCGAAACTGGCGTTGAGCCCGCTGCCGGGCACCATCAGCCCGACGCAGTTGGGCCCGAGGAAGCGCAGGCCGTGGCGGCCGGCGTGCTCGAGCATCTCGGCTTCGAGGTCGCGGCCGAGCGCTTCGCTGGCCTCGTCGAAGCCCGCCGTGATCACGACCGCCGCGCGCGTGCCGCAGGCTCCCAGGTCCTCGATGATGCCGGGCACGGTTTTCGGCGGCGTGCAGATCACGCCCAGGTCGGGCACCTCGGGCAGGTCCTTCGCCCTGCGGAAAACCGTGCGGCCGGCCACCTCGCGGTGATGGAGGTTGACCGGATAGAGCGTGCCCTCGAACCCGCCCTCGAGCAGGTTGGCAAACACGGCGCGCCCGACGCTGCCGGGCCGGTCCGAAGCACCGAAGACCGCGATCGAGCGCGGCCTGAACATCCTCTCGAGATGACGAATCGACATTCCCGGCTCCCTCGCAGGAATCGTGGTCGCAGGGGAAGATTATCACGCGGGCGCCAGATCGACGCCTGGCTCCGTCGGCGCCGTCAGCCCTTGTCGTTCAGGCGCGCCTTGGCCGCCTCGTAGACGGCTTCGAGTTCATCGTGGTCGAGATCGGCGAGATCGACCGCCCGTTCGCGCGCCATGGCTTCCATGGTGCGGAATCGCCTTTCGAACTTGAAGTTGCAGCGCCTCAGCGCCGCCCCCGGATCGACATCGAGCTTGCGCGCCAGGTTGGTGATCACGAACAGGAGATCACCGATCTCTTCCTCGATGTTGTCGGCATCCTCACGCTCCAGCGCCGCACGGAGTTCCTCGGCCTCTTCGTGCAGCTTGTCGAAGATGGGTTCCGGGCCGGGCCAGTCGAAGCCGGCGCGGGCAGCGCGCTTTTGCAACTTCACCGCGCGCCGGAGGGCCGGCAGGCCGCGGGACACGCCGTCGAGCAGGCTCTCGTCGGCCTGCCCCTTCTCGGCGCGCTCGGCGGCCTTGATGGCCTCCCAGTTGGCGGACTGCTGCTCGACGTTGTCGAAGCGCGCATCGCCGAAGACGTGCGGATGGCGGCGCACCAGCTTGTCGGAAATGGCCGCGGCCACGTCGTCGAAGTCGAACAGGGACTGCTCCTCGGCCATGCGGGCGTGGAAGACCACCTGGAACAGCAGGTCGCCCAGTTCGTCGCGCAGGTCGTCGAGATCGTCGCGCTCGATGGCGTCGGCCACCTCGTGCGCCTCCTCGACCGTGTAGGGCACGATGGTCCGAAAGGTCTGTTCGACGTCCCAGGGGCAGCCGCGCTCGGGATCGCGCAGGCGCGCCATGATCGCGATCAACCGATCGATGGCGGCCGGGTCGTTGGCGGACGAGTCACTCATCGTGGCGGCAGGATAACCCGAAACCGCGCACCGCCGAGTTCGCCACGATCGACCTCCAGGCGGCCGCCATTGGCTTCGACGAGCTCGCGCACGATCGACAGCCCCAGGCCCTGCCCGTCGCGCCGCTCGTCGCCGCGCTGCCCGCGCTGCAGGAGCCTCTGGACCTGCTCGGGCTCGACGCCAGGGCCGTCGTCCTCGATCTCGACGACCACGCCGTCGCGCCGCTGACCGCGCTCGCCGGCGTGCACCGAGGCACGCACCGAGCCGTTGCCGTACTTGGCGGCGTTCTCCATCAGGTTGCCGCAGACTTCCCAGAGGTCGCGCTCGTCCATGTGGGCGACCAGGCCGGCATCACCGGCGACCTCGACCCGCAGTTCCGAGTCGACATGCAGGCGCTCGAGCGAATCGCCCATGCGCTCGAGAATGGGCCGCACCGCGACGGCACCCGGCAGGGCCCGGCGCGTGGAGCGCTGGGCACGCTCGAGCTGGCGGCGAATGATCTGCTCCATGTCGTCGAGGTGGCGGGCCAGGTCGCTCGGCCGGGCCGGCTCGCTGGATTCCAGGCTGGCGCGCAGGACCGCCACCGGCGTCTTGAGCGCGTGCGCGAGGTCGGCCAGGGCCTCGGAATAGCGCCGCGCGTTGTCGCGCTCGGCGGCCAGAAGGGCATTGAGGTTGTCGGTCAGCGGCCGCAGCTCACGCGGATAACGACCCTCGATGCCGCCGCGGCGGCCGGATTCGATCTCGCCCACCTCGGCGGCCACGCGCCGCAGCGGCCTGAGGATGATCAGCAACAGCCCGACCTGGCCGGCGATGATCAGCACGCCCGCCAGGCCCAGCCAGCGCCACAGGTCCTCGCGGAACCCCGCCAGCTCCATGCGCAGGCGGTTGGGATCCTCCGCCGCCCAGATGGTCAGGTCGACGATCTCGCCGTCGGGCAACTCCCAGCCCAGGCCGATGGCGAAGACGTTCCAGTTGCCGTCGGCCTCGAGGCCGCGGAAGAGCTCGGTGCCGCGCTCGATCAGGCGGGCGTTGGGCTGCGGCACCACGCCCACCAGCGACGGCGAGCGCCACTCGCCCCGCGGCGTCATGGCGCCGCCGTGCAGGCTCGAACCCGGGCGATTGAGACGCGGCTCGGCCAGGGATTCGGGCATGACCGGTTGCCCGGCCTCGTCGACCTCGATGGTCGACAGGATCAGGTAGACGACCGCCTCGAGGCGTTCGCGCATGTTCGCTTCGGCGGCGTTGGTGAAGACCCGGTCGATGGCGCCGCCCACGGCGGCCAGGGCGATCAGCAGGGCCAGCCCGGCGCCGACGAGCAGGCGGACCAGCAAGGAAGGCGAGGCAGCGTTGCGCGCGGCCACGGCCGGTTGTCAGTCTTCGTCCCGGCGAAAGCGGTAGCCGCGCCCGCGCAGGGTCTCGATGGGCTGCCAGTCGCCTGCCGGATCGAGCTTCCTGCGCAGCCGGCCGATGATCACCTCGATGACGTTGCTGTCGGGGTCGGCATCCTCGTCGTAGAGGTGCTCGTTGAGCTCCATCTTGGAGACGACCTGGCCGGGGTGCAGCATGAAGTACTCGAGCACCTTGTACTCGAAGGTCGTCAGCTCCATCGTCTCGCCGTCGAGGCGCACGTCCTGGCTGGAAAGGTTGACCTGCAGCGGACCGACGCGGACCTCGGGCGCGGCGTGGCCGGCCGAACGCCGAAGCAGGGCGTTGACGCGCGCCATCAATTCCTCGATGCGGAACGGCTTGGTGACGTAGTCGTCGGCGCCGATCTCGAGCGCCTCGACCTTGTCCTGCCAGTCCGAGCGCGCGGTCAGGATCAGGACGGGGTACTTCAGATCCCGTTCGCGTACCCGGCGCACGATTTCCATGCCGCTCTCGCCCGGCAGGCCCAGGTCGATGATCGCCAGGTCCACCGGGTACTCGGTGGCGAAGTGCAAGCCGTCGGTACCGTCGGCGGCCAGGTCCACGGCATGTCCCTGCCGCTTGAGCGCGCGACCGAGCAGCTCGCGCAGTTCGGTTTCGTCCTCGACCACCAGGATGCGCATCAGTCGTCTCCCGCCGGCACGCGCACCGTGCGCACGACACCGTCCTTCGTGACGATGCGGATAACGTGGATCCGGCGCCCGTTCTGCTCGACGGTCTGGGCCGAGACCACGCGCGCGTCGTATTCCTCCGCCACCCGCCGCGCGGCTTCCTCCAACGTGATCGCCCAGGCCGAAACCACCAGCGTGGC
>JAZBPT010000274.1:0-3749 GCA_036351755.1 Wenzhouxiangella sp.
CTCCGCTCGTTCGAGATCACCGAGGTCGGTCAGCAGGTCGGCGATATTGTTGAGGGTGCTGCCGAGCTGTTCCTCTCCCAGGTTTCGCTTCATTTCCAGGCTGGTGGTATAGGCGTCCAGCGCTTCCTGGTGAGCGCCGATGTGCCGGTAGGCGTTGCCGAGATCGTTGTGGCTGCGTGCGATCAGGGCGGGATCATCGTGTTGCGAGGCCAGTGCCAGCGCGCCGCGAAAGAAGGTCAGGGCGCTCGAACTGTCTCGCCGCACGTGCGCGAGGATGCCCTGTTCACGGGCGAGGCGGTACTGGCTGAGCCACCGGGCTGCGAATTCCGGCTCTTGCTGGATTTCGGCATGCAGCCGTTCGGCCCGGTCGTAGCGGCCGGCTTCACGGGCCAGAATGGCCAGTTGGAAAAGGGCGGTGAGCGCGGTCGCATGATCGCTTCGCTGTCTTGCCCGCGCCAGCACGTCCCGGCACAGGGCGTGGGCGGATTCCGACTGCGCTTGCCGGGCGTCGACGCACTCGCCGGCCCCGGCGGCGACTCCGTAGCCGGAGGCCGCGGTCATCAGGACAAGGAGAATCGGGGCAAACAAGCTCGACACGGCGGGCTCGGAAAGCTGGAGAGGAACGGGCAATCAGTATACGCAGGGAAGGGCGTCCGACCGCCTCCGATCCGACCGAAGGTCGCGGATCCTCGACGAATTCGGCTCTCAGGCCGGGCTGACCCTCCAGGCGCACTCCTGCAGTTCCGTCAGTCCGCGCTGGGCGAAGCCGGGATGATCGGCGAGCGCGTCCCGGCGCTCGATCAGATCGAAGCGAAAGTCTGGACAGTCGCCCAGTTCGTCGGCGGGCACGGAAAAAGGCGGGCCGTCCATCGAGGCCTGGTCGTATTCGAAAGTCACCAGCAAGCCGCTGGCATCGGGGGCGAGCAGGCCGCGCAGGTGGGCGAGATAGCGACGCCGCATCTCCCGGGGCAGCGCAACAAGTGCCGCTCGATCGTAGAACAGCGGAAAGGGCGTTGAAGTGAAGTAGTCGAAGAAGTCGCCCTCGAAGATCTCGATGCTTCCGGCCCGCCAGCGTTGCAGCCGCCCCGAGGGCGTGCGCGTCGGTGACTGCCTCCATTCCCGGTAGAACTCCTCGATCGCCTCGCCGCTGAGTTCCACGCCCACCACGCCGTGTCCACGACCGGCCAGCCAGCGCAGGTCGAGGCTCTTGCCGCACAGCGGCACCAGGACGCGACCGGCCCGGTCGGCGGATATTTCATCCCAGTGACGGTTGAGTGCCCAGTGAATGTCGGATCGATGAAATCCGATCTCGCGGCGATGCCAGCGCTCGTGCCAGAAGTGCTTGTCCATGGCGGCGCGGAACTCCCTGTGGTGATAGCGATTTTCGTTGTTGAAGCCGGCGTGTGGGGCATCGCGCGTATTTCGCTTTCATGACGGCCCTTGAAACACGGCCGTCACATTCGCGTCACCGACGTGCAACGAAGCGTCACTAAGCTGGCCGGCAACGATCAACGCCACACACACCACGGGTGGAGCATTCATGCACAGGCGAGTTTATCAGCCCATTCTTCTGACCGGGCTGCTGCTGTTTCCCCTGCTTCTTTCGGCCCAGTCCGGGGGCGAGGGAAGGAACCTCGAAGCGCTGGCCGAAGAGCTCGTGCGCATTCGCGGCGAAGTCGAGTCGCTCAACGCCGAACTCAACCGAAAGCAGGAACAGCACCGCAATGAAATGAGTTCGCTGGCCGCGCAGAAGGGAGAGCTGGAAGCCACCCTCAGACGCGAGCAGCTGCGCGTCGACCAGCTCGAAGAGGATCTCGCACGCAATCGCGAGCGGGCCGAGCAGGCCGGAATCGCCGGCGAGTCCCTGGTGCCGGTGGCGCAGGACGCGATCGCCGTGCTGCGGGCGCACATTCAGGCCTCCCTGCCGTTCAAGCCGCAGGAGCGCCTGGCCGCGCTCGAAGAGATCCAGACGCAGCTCGAGACCGGTTCGCTTTCGCCGCCGCGCGCGGTCAATCGCCTGTGGGGCTTCTTCGAAGACGAACTGCGCCTGACCCGGGAGAACGGCCTCTACAGCCAGGTCATCGATCTCAACGGCGAGGAAGTGCTGGCCGACGTCGCGCGCCTCGGCACGGTGGCGATGTACTTCAAGACCCGGGACGGCCACTACGGCCAGGCCGAGCGGCAAGGCGATGACTGGCGCTTCGCGCGCCTGGACGAGCGCGCCGCCATTCAGCGCGTCGACGCCTTGTTCGAGTCCCTGAGAAAGCAGATCCGCACCGGCTACTTCGAACTGCCCAACGGCGCCATCCGGCTGGAGTCCGAATAATGAGTATCCGCAACTCCCATATCCTGATCCTGCTCCTGGCCGCCGGCCTGGCCCTGCCGGCAACGGCCCAGGAAGTCGAATCCGGGCAGGAAGAGGCCGCAGCCGCGGCGTCGGCGTCGGCGTCGGCGAACACCTCGGAGGCCGCGCGGGACGAATCCGGGCCGCAACCGGTGGCAGCGCAAGCGCCTTCGCTCGAGCAGGCCTACCAGAAGGAATTCGCGTTCCTCCAGGGACAGAAGCGCGACCTGGAGCGTCGCATCGCCGAGTTCACCGAGACGAGCCAGTCCGACCGGCAGGAACTGCAGTCGCAGATCCGCTCGCTCGAGCGCCAGGTGGTCGAGGCCACCAGCCGCGGCGATCGCCTCGACGAGCAGGTGTTCGAGTCCGAGCGATCGGTCGAAACCGCGCGCGACAACGTCAATCTTCTCGCCAATACCTTTCTGCAGGCCGAAGCCACCATCGACGGCTGGGAAGCGCCCGCCCTGGAGGGCGACGAAGTGCCGCGTCCCGAAGACATCACGGCGATGTTCGACACCGCGCTTGCCGAGCTGGGGCGGCGTGGCGGCGTGCGTCGCGACAGCGGCGAGTTCTTCCTCGCCGACGGCACGCGGGTCAGCGGCGACATCATTCATGTCGGCCGCATCGCCAGCTACGGCGTGAGCGAGCGCGGCGCGGGCGCGCTGGCGCCTGCCGGTGAAGGTGAACTCAAGCTGTGGAACGAAGCGTCCGCCGAGGCCGCGCGGTCGCTGGCCGTCGGCCGGATGGTCTCTCCACTGCCGATCTTCATCTACGAGACGCTCAGCGCCGAAGTCGAGAAGAAGGGCGCCAAGGGCGTGTTCGAGACGATCTCCGACGGCGGCGTGATCGGCTGGATCATCTTCTTCCTGGGTGTGCTGGCCGCGGTGCTGGTCGTCCTGCGCGCCGTCTTCCTGGGGCGTGCCGGAGCCTCGACCGGCAAGATTCTCGATGACATCTCCGGACATGTCCGGCGCGGCGACAAGGAAGCGGCACTGTCGGTCCTCAAGAAGCGACAGGGCGCGACCGCGCGAGTCGTGGCCGCCGCCATTCGCAACCTGGACCGCGACCGCGAGCACCTCGAGGACATCGTCTCCGAGTCGATCCTGCACGAGAGCGGCCATCTCAATCGCTTCGGCGCGTTCATCATGGTCATTGCTGCCGTGGCGCCCCTGCTCGGCCTGCTCGGCACGGTTACCGGCATGATTTCCACCTTCGATGTCATCACTGAGTTCGGCACGGGGGATCCCAAGCTCCTGTCCGGAGGCATCTCGATTGCCCTGGTCACCACCGAGCTCGGCCTGATCGTGGCAATCCCGACGCTGCTGTTCGGCAACCTGCTCTCGAGCTGGGCCGAGCGCATCAAGGACGACATGGAGAAAGCCGCGCTGCGCGTGAGTAACCAGTA